>NZ_DASTTN010000268.1:0-11264 GCF_035760125.1 Flavobacterium sp. | reverse complement strand
CTATTATCTAACGTCAGTAACTGATGCCTACGGAATTGGTTATACATTATCCATATTGGTAGCAGGAATTATCACCATCTTTTTATTAAAAAATCTATCCGATTATTTTGCAATGTTTTTCATTACCTACCTAAGAAACGGTATTCTGAAAGATATGAGAAATGCTATGTATAGAAAAACTCTTGATTTGCCTCTTTCCTTTTTTTCAGAAAAAAGAAAAGGAGATACTATTTCAAGAATTGCAGGAGATGTCAATGAGGTTCAAAATTCTTTTTTATCCATACTGGAATTAGCCGTAAAAGAGCCGTTAACCATTATTTTTACTATAGTGACGATGTTTACAATAAGCGTAAAACTTACGATTTTTGTGTTCATTTTTATTCCAGTTTCCGGCTATGTCATTTCACTCATAGGAAAACAATTAAAAAGAAAATCAACTAAAGCACAGGAAGAACAAGGAATATTTTTATCTACTATTGAGGAAACGCTTGGCGGATTGAAGGTCGTAAAAGGATATAACGCTGAAAACTATTTCAATAGCGTATTCCAAAATTCAACCAACCGTTTTTTTAGTTTATCCAACAGCATTGGTAACAGACAAAATCTTGCCTCACCAATGAGTGAATTCATGGGAATTATGGTTATTGCCATTTTACTTTGGTATGGAGGCCATATGGTTTTGATTGAGCATACGTTAAAAGGTGCCGCTTTTATTACCTACATGGGATTAGCTTACAACATTCTTACTCCTGCCAAATCTATTTCAAAAGCATCTTATGCCATCAAAAGAGGAAATGCGGCAGCAGAACGTGTGTTAGAAATCCTAGACCAAGAAAATACAATTACCAGTAAAATTGGCGCTATTGATAAAACATCTTTCGATTCTGAAATTGCGATTCAAAACATCAATTTTAAATACGAAGATGAAAATGTATTAAAGCATTTTTCACTTACCGTAAAAAAAGGACAAACCGTTGCCCTTGTGGGACAATCCGGAAGCGGAAAAAGTACCATCGCAAATTTACTTACTCGTTTTTACGATGTAAATGAAGGAAGCATAGCTATCGACGGTGTTGCCATAAAAGATTTGGATTTAAAATCTCTTCGAGGATTAATGGGATTGGTGACACAAGACAGCATTTTATTTAATGATACCATAAAAGCCAATATAGCCTTAGGAAAACTGGATGCACCCGATGAAGAAATCATCGAAGCCCTAAAAATAGCGAATGCTTACGAATTTGTACAAGAACTGCCAAATGGAATCTACACCAACATTGGGGATAGTGGAAACAAACTTTCGGGAGGACAAAAACAACGATTATCCATTGCCCGTGCCGTGCTGAAAAACCCTCCAATCATGATTCTTGATGAAGCAACATCCGCTTTGGACACGGAAAGTGAAAAATTTGTACAAGTGGCTCTAGAAAATATGATGCAAAACAGAACTTCCATTGTAATTGCACATCGTCTTTCGACCATACAAAAGGCAGATGTTATTGTAGTTATGAAAAAAGGAAAAATAGTGGAGCAAGGAAAACACGAAGAACTTATCTCAATGGATGGCGCTTATAAAAAACTGGTAACAATGCAGTCGTTTGAATAGTTTAGAATAACTTAGAAGGTTTAGAAAGAATTAAAACTAAACCTTATAATCTTAAACAATGTACCTCAATAATCCCAACATAAAACTTCCACAAGATCCTGATACCATTGTATGGAAATATCTGGACTTGTCGAAGTTTTTGGATTTATTGCTTTCGCGAAAATTATTTATGTCCAGATCGGATAAATTTGAAGATCAATACGAAGGTACTTTTAGCGAACCTACATTTGAGGAAATCAAAAAGCTTTCTATAAACAATCCTGATTTTTTGAATTACTACAAAACTCATCGGGAGAAAGTAGCTATCAGCAGTTGGCATATCAATGAATACGAATCGTTCGCCATGTGGCAAATTTTCACACAAAACAGCGAAGGATTGGCTATACAATCAACAGTAAAAAGACTTCAGGATGCCTTGGTTCCCGAAAAAAATTACAAACAATACATTGGCGAAGTCAATTATATCGATTATAAAAAAGAATACATA
The DNA here is from genome assembly GCF_035760125.1 of Flavobacterium sp. GTDB lineage: Bacteria > Bacteroidota > Bacteroidia > Flavobacteriales > Flavobacteriaceae > Flavobacterium. The sequence goes on along the minus strand of NZ_DASTTN010000268.1, from coordinate 9,171 downwards.
CCGTTTGATGATTTGTTTTTTCCTTTTTTATTCAAGCGAAAAAGTTTTCAATACGAACGTGAGGTACGTATCATTACTGATGTGACCGAGAATACTGTAAAACTAAATGATGGGCTAAAAATCAATGTTGATATCACTCAATTGATTGAAAAAATATACATTCATCCCAAATCTGAGAATTGGTACAAAAATTTAGTAATTCAATTGGTAACGCAACTGGGGTTTGATTTTGAAATAGAAAAATCTGATTTGGAAAGCGATATTTTGATTTAGACTTTTATATTGGATTATAACTCTCTACTTTCCAATCTTTATCAGCCAAATCGATGTAATTATAATGCACTACATCTTTACTGTCAAATTTTCCGTTTTTGTTGGTATCTTCAACAGTTCTAAAATACAGACGCTTTTGTGATTCGATTAAGTTCCAATCAATCAATTCTTGTAAATCAGGAGAAACTTTGGTTAATTTATCTCCACTAATTTCACTCAAATATAATGTTGTAATATCGCTTACATCTAGTTTCCCATCTTTATTGGTATCCATATCCATCATTGAATACACCATAATTTGTTTGTTGATCTTATCAGAAATCGTTTTTAAGTATGTTGCAGTTTGAATCAAAACAGGTTTATCAGTTAATGCTTTTATAGAATCTGAACCTATCTTTTGAAATTTAAGATTCTGCAAAAATCCTGTAATTTCATACTCGGATGCATTTGATATAGTAAAACTCAAATCATTCACACTCGAAGAACCGTATCTATTTTTAGTACCTTTTTCATAAACACTCAAATCACCTACAGGATGAATCAAGTAATTAGTTCCTTCCATTTGAATTGGTAAATCGGCAATTTTTATTTGGGTAGAATCAGCTTTAGTAAGTTCTCTCCCTACTTTTGAAGCATCGTAAGTCACTTTCGGCTTTTCAATTTCTTCTTTACAGCTTGCTAAAAGCAAAAGCGAAATCCCAATATAGACAAAATGTGATGTTCTCATAATAATTCTAATATTAAAAAATAAACTCAAATGTAATCATTTTTAAAAATGGAAAGGAAATATACAACAGATTTATTAATTCTGACATTCCCAAAAATCAGGCTACAACCTCATATTTAACTTCAAATTAAAAACTCGGGTGGTCATATAATTTGGAATCGCATATTCTGTTTTGGTGTATACATCACGAACCCAAGTATTGGTAATGGCATTTTGATTATTAAAGAGATTGAAAATTTCAAAGCCTAAAGATAGCTCTTTAAAATTCTTAAAAAATTTCTTATTCGACATCCCTACTTTTTGATCAATAAACACTTTCGAAAACCCAACATCAACCCGTCGATAATCGTTCAATCTGTTTTGATACAAATATGGATCGGCATAAGCTGGCGAACCACCAGGCAATCCAGTATTGTAAACCATATTAAGATACAATTTCAAGCTTGGAATCTTTGGCATATAATCTTGGAACAAAAGTCCAAATTTCAATCGTTGATCCGTTGGTCTGGAAATATATCCTTTATTATCAATATTCTCTTCTGTTTTTAGATAGCCAAAACTAATCCAAGAATCGGTTCCGGGAACAAATTCTCCGTTAAGTCGAACATCAAGTCCTTGTGCATATGCAACGGCATTATTATCTGCAGCATAGCGTATCCTTACATTATCAACCGTATAAGGATTTACATCTGTCATCTTTTTGCAATAGGCTTCGGTAACCAATTTAAAAGGGCGTTCCCACATTTTGAAACTATAATCATTACCCAAAACAAAATTTATGGATTTTTGGGCTTTCGTATCGGGTTGCACCACTCCATCATAATCACGTAACTCCCTGTAAAATGGAGGTTGACTATAGACACCAACTGTAAATCTAAAAAGCATATCTTTTTTCCAATCTGGCTTTATCGCAAATTGTGCTCTCGGACTAAAAACAGTTTGAAAATTACTAGCTAAATCATCACCTGATACTTCCCAACTTTGCATTCTCGCACCCAAATTATACCATATTTCGTTTGTACCTAAATTGTCTTTCCGTCCCCATTGTGCATAGGCTGAAAATCTATCGATATTAGTAAAATTAATGGCACTTACATATTGGTAAGGAATCAACAGTCCTGAATAAGGCTGATAAGGCTCATCGTTTTTTGGTAAAACAAGTGGAGGTCGTATCGAAAACCCTGCTGAGTCAATCACTTCCCATTCTGAAATTCGATCTCGAATGGATTCTCGGGTATATTTAACACCCCACTCGATTTGATTTTGTTTCCAATTCTTAAAGCCTTTTACTTCCAAATTGGCAATTAAGGCATCCAAATCATTTCGGGCGTGATTTAGTTGCGAACCAACTCCTCTTGAAAAGGCAATATCACCATAAGTATCCGATCCGATATTAGTATCCACTTCCCCTAAACGATACTGTGCATAAATATCAAAATATTCTTGTTCTATCGTATGAAAAACAGACCCGATAAACTTTAAGGTAAAATTATCACTCACTTGATAAGTACTTTTTAAAGCTCCAAAATAAGTGTCATATTTATCTTTCTCTTTGCCTTCATAATAAACCGCAAGAGCCGTTGGTGCATCTGCTGTACCAAAATTGGTTTGACGAGTCAATGGTTGGTACAAATATTTATTCTGAGAAATATTCCCTAGAAAACTCCATTGCCATTTTGGCGAAGCCTGATAATTGATATTGGTTTGAATATCTGCAAAAGTAGGAGTATAATTCGTTTGGGTTTCCTGACTGTTAACCAGAAGACTATTATTTCGATACCTTATTCCTGTAATTGCCGTCCATTTTTTATCTTTAGAAACCGCATCAACTGCAAGGCTTCCGCCAAGAAAACTCATTTCTAGAATTGCTCCAAATTGCGTCGGATTTCTATAGGTAATATCCAAAACGGAAGACATTTTATCACCATATTTAGCCTGAAAACCTCCAGCAGAGAATTCTATATTTTGCACTAAATCAGTATTAGTAAAACTCAATCCTTCTTGCTGTCCCGACCGAATCAGAAAAGGGCGATACACTTCTACTTCATTGACATAAACCAAATTTTCGTCATAATTCCCACCACGAACTGAGTATTGCGTACTGAGTTCATTATTCGAATTGACTCCAGGCAATGTTTTCAAAACATTTTCGATGCCTGCATTGGCCCCAGGAATAAAACGAATGTCTTTGGCTTCAAAAGTAATAATCCCCTGAACCGTTTTTTTATTATTGCTATTGATGATGACTTCACCCATTTGCTCCTGTTGATCATTCATGTGCATATTAAACACATAAACTTCATTTGGCTTCAAAGAAACTTTTAAACTGGCTTTCTTTAAAGAAATATGGGTAAATTCTAAAGTGATTTTTTGATCAGAAGGAATAGCTATTTGATAAAATCCCTTTTCATTTGTCTGAGTAGTATTAATACGAGAAGATACATTCACGCCCTCAACTGGAAGATTCTTTTCATCCAAAACGATACCTTTAACAAAAGCTGTTTGAGCAAATGAATTCATACCCATCCATAAAAAAATAAAACAACATAGGGATTTAAAAATATTCAAATGATTTTGCTTTTACTGTTTTTGATTTCTTTGAAAACGAGTTTCAAAGATAGAAGAATTCCCTACATTATCAACTACAACGACTTTTAATTGATTGTCACCCTCAGCAACAATTCCGTCACTAAAATCATGCGTCAAAAGTTTTGTTTTATTATCGTATTCCATCAAAATCCATTTTCCGTTAAGATAACCATTATACGATTTAATTCCAGACAAACTATCCGATATACTCACTTGTAGTAATTTTTGATTATCCAATTTTTTTCCTTCAATTGGTTTTGCAATCTTAATCACCGGCGCAATGGTATCCAGCACTAATTTATACTGACCTAAAGTTTTCACTCTAATCTCATAAACATTATTTTTTTCTCGAGTTGTATTGTAACTCACTCTTGCTCCTTCCATTCTTCCAATAAATACTTTGTCTTTTTGATTTGCTGGATAACTATCATTTTCCATAGTAATTGTAAAGTTGGTATGTGCCGGAACAGTATCATCATGCACAGTCAAAACATTATCCTTTACATCAAAATTCAAATTAAAGTCATTATAAAATGTACCTGAAGGAAAGAAAACCGAACATTTGTCTTTTTCAAAAAAACAATCCTTTGAAGCTTTTACAACATAATTAACAACAACAGGTTCTTTTTCTATTATAGTTGAAAGCAAATCATACTCTACAGGAATCGCAATTGTGGTTTTATTTCCATAATAATCAGAAACCACCAAACTACAAACCGATGTCAAATTGGGAAGTACTGTGATAACTCCATTTGTTTCATCAGTTTTTATGATGCTCAAATTATAAGGTGGATTCATAAATAACTTTTGGACTCGTTGACCAGTTTTTTTATAAAGCGAATAATCGATTAACGCATTTACATATCTCATTTCATCAAAAGAATAGGTATTAAATTGATATCCAAAAATAGATTTTCCGTTGCAAGACAAATTCACATCAAAAACTCCATTTTTATTAAAAGACACATCATCATAATCATTAGCAATAATACCAAAACCAATTTTCCCATTAGCAATAACCTTATCTGCCATATAAGTTCCGTCCTTTTGCAAGGATAAATTAATGGGAATAGGTCGTTGCGAATGATTTACCGTAGTTTTTGAATCCAAAGGATAGGCATACAAATTTGAGACTATTGGCTTCTTAGTGTCTTTCATCAAAGCATCAAATCCAAAAAACATAGGATTGATAATTTTCTCTGTTTTGGTATCTCGAAATTCAAAATGCAAATGCGGTCCTTCGGAAGCACCCGTATTTCCAGAAACAGCAATTAATTGCCCTTTTTTGACAGGCATTTCATTGGGTTTAAAATACATTTCACTTTCAAAAGACTGTTCTTTATAGTGCGTTTTTTTTATGAAACTTTCAATAGAATCAGTCGCTTTTTGCAAATGACCATAGACCGAAGTAAATCCATTTGGATGATCAATATATATTGTTTTTCCATTTCCAAAAGTAGAAATCTTGATTCTGGAAACATATCCATCGGCTACTGCATAAACATTTAAACCTTCTCTCTGAAGGGTTTTCATATCAAAACCGGCATGAAAGTGATTCGGTCTCAATTCACCAAAATTTCCGGATAATTGTAGCGGAATATCAAGCGGAGGACAAAAATAATTTTTAGGATAATCTGTTTGAGCAAAAAGCGTAGTTGTGAATACTAACAAAAAAAAAGAAAATTTCATGGAATACATTTTTGCTAAGATAAAAAAAGCAACTAAAACCCACAAGACAAAATAAAACCAAAACCCAATAAACTGATTTATAAATAATTGATTATTTTAACGTAAAAAAATCGATAAAATATTGCAATAATAAAAAGGAATACTAACTTTGTAAGATTAAGTAATGAATAGGAATTATAATGAGTGTGATTGCAGAAATAATTGATACTCTTGAAAATAAGATTGGAAAACTTTTTTTGAAAATAAAAAGTTTGGAGAAAAACAATCAAGAATTATATATAGAGTTAAAGAACGCTGCAGTGTTAATACAAAATCAATCCAAAGAGATTGAAGCCTTAAAAACACAATTAGAAACACTCAAAATAGCCAATGCATTATTAGGCAGTGACGATAACAAAAGAGATACAAAGCTTAAAATAAATTCAATAATTCGTGAAATTGATTACTGTATAGCCCAGCTATCAGATTAGTAAAAAATATGGACGAAAAGCTTAAAATTAAAATATCAATTGCAGACAGAGTCTACCCGTTAACGGTGGATTTCTCTCAGGAAGAAGGACTTAGGAGTGCTTCTAAAAAAATTGATGCGATGATTAAGCAGTTTGAAGAAAATTATGCTGTGCGAGATAAACAAGATGTATTGGCGATGTGTGCTTTACAATTTGCGTCTCAAGCAGAGCAAAAACAGATTGACAATGCTATAAATGGAGAAGAAACCATTGAAAGATTAAACAAAATCAATTTGCTTTTGGATGAATATCTCGAAAATTAAACGTTCTTTACAAAGACTAAGATACTGCCTACATTAGTTCATATTGGTAAACTCAACACTAACAATTTAGAATGAGCAAATCATCACTACTAAAGCATGCCACGCTTCGGCGAGGAAACTTGAACAGTGAGTTAGCTCAAAACTTGTCTTTTCGAGTTTATACAACTTCTAATGTAGGCTTTTTTTATATATAAATTTTTAACAAACATGGACATCATAACAATAATTATTTCAGGAATTACAGGTATTGCGCTAGGATTTGGCATCGCCAAAATCATTGAAAAAAGCAATATCTCTAATTTAATTAAAAGCGCAAAAAAAGAGGCTGCATCAATACTAAAAGACGCCAATCTTGAAGCGGAAAACATTAAAAAAGACAAAATTCTTCAAGCAAAGGAAAAATTTATTGAACTAAAATCGGAACACGAACAAGTAATTCTAGCCAGAGACAAAAAAGTAGCTGAAGTAGAAAAAAGAGTACGTGATAAAGAATCACAGGTTTCAAATGAATTATCAAAAGCCAAGAAAGTAAACGATGATTTTGAAGCAAAAACTGCAGAATACGAGACTAAAATTGAAAATTTAGAGAAAAAACAAGTAGAAGTTGATAGACTACACAAAAGTCAATTACAACAACTAGAAGTTATCTCTGGACTATCTGCTGAAGAAGCAAAAGAACAACTTATCGAAGGGCTTAAAGGTGAAGCTAAGAGCAAAGCGATGTCTCATATTCAAGATACTATTGAAGAGGCTAAATTAACAGCGCAACAGGAAGCTAAAAAAATCATCATCAACACTATTCAAAGAGTTGGTACTGAAGAAGCAGTAGAAAACTGCGTTTCTGTTTTCAACATCGAATCGGATGATGTGAAAGGTAGAATCATTGGACGTGAAGGTAGAAATATTAGAGCGCTTGAAGCAGCAACCGGAGTTGAGATTATCGTTGACGATACACCGGAGGCGATTATTCTTTCTTGTTTTGACCCAGTACGTAGAGAAATTGCTCGTTTGGCATTACACAAATTAGTTACGGACGGACGTATTCACCCTGCGCGTATTGAAGAAGTTGTTGCAAAAACAACTAAACAAATTGATGATGAAATCATTGAAGTAGGTAAACGTACAGTGATTGATTTAGGAATCCATGGATTACATCCTGAATTGATAAAAGTAGTTGGTAGAATGAAATACCGTTCTTCTTACGGACAAAATTTATTGCAACACTCCCGTGAAGTTTCTAAACTTTGTGGAATCATGGCAGCTGAATTAGGACTGAACGTTAAACTTGCCAAAAGAGCTGGATTACTTCACGATATTGGTAAAGTACCAGATGCAGAAAGTGATTTACCACACGCATTATTAGGAATGCAATGGGCTGAGAAATATGGCGAAAAAGAAGAGGTTTGCAACGCGATTGGAGCTCACCACGACGAAATAGAAATGAAATCATTACTATCTCCTATTATTCAGGTTTGTGATGCTATTTCTGGGGCTAGACCGGGTGCAAGAAGACAAGTTTTGGATTCTTACATTCAACGTTTAAAAGATCTTGAAGAAGTTGCTTACGGATTCAGCGGAGTGAAAAATGCTTATGCAATCCAAGCAGGTAGAGAACTTCGTGTAATTGTAGAAAGCGAAAAAGTATCTGATGAAAATGCAGCTAATTTATCGTTTGAAATTTCTCAAAAAATACAAACTGAAATGACTTATCCTGGTCAAGTGAAAGTTACCGTAATCAGAGAAACCAGAGCTGTGAATATCGCAAAATAAAACTACTCTATTGCAAAAGCAACAGAGAGCAAAATAACAAAAAATCCAAATCCCAATTTATCAATAATTGGAATTTGGATTTTTTATTTTGATGTTTTTATACAGTTGGATATTTGGGCAGTTTTTCCAAAAATAGACTATGTTGGCTCTTTAGCCCTGATGGAAGTGGCATCCCATCTCGTCTGGTCTTTTTGGACGAGACGAGATGGGATATAGCGGACAGCAGGAACGATGTTAGTCGATAAAGCCTATTGTTTCGCTCCTTATTATTTTTTTATCCTTTTTTGAAATAAATTTTAAAGGTGGATCCAAAATTAAGTGTGCTTTCAACTTCGATTTTGCCTCCCATATTTTCAATTTGATTTTTGGTAAGATACAAACCAACTCCCCTTGCATCATTGTTTCTGTGGAATGTTTTATACAATCCAAAAATAGAATCTTTGTGCTTTTCCAAATCAATTCCCAATCCATTGTCCTTTACGTTCAAGACAACAAAATCATCATTGGCTTCTGTTGTAAAAATGATTTTGGGATCTTTACTAGGATCTGAATACTTAATCGCGTTGGTGACCAAATTTAACATTATGCTTTCCAAATAGGCTGGCACACAAAACACTTTTACAGTATTAGGAACATAATTAAGAACCTGAATTCCTTTTAGCTTAATTGACTCATTTAAAACATCCAGAACTTTGTCAATGAAGTTATTCACTTTTAACAATTGCATATTGCTTTCCCTCTCGGCATATATGTTTACCAAATCGTTTAAATTTTCGATTGTAGAGAATAATTCATCCGAAACGATCTGAATATTACTCAACGTATCTTCATTCGATAGAAGAGCTTCTTGATGCAAATCTAGCAACGATTTTATGTTCCCGCTGTGCGTTCTTAAATTATGTGAAACGATATGTGCAAAATTCAGTAATTTATTATTCTGTGTATTTACGATTTCGAGCATTTTGGCCAGCTCAATTTCTTTTTCTTTTTGCGCAGATATATCGGTATGTGTTCCTACGATTCGCAATGGCTTGTCATCTTCATCTCTTTCAATGACTTTACCTCTGTCCAAAATCCATTTATATTTATCATTGCAGAGAACGCGATGACAGGTTTCATAAAAAGGGATTTTATTGTCAAAATGCAGATTTATGTTTCCATAATATTCTTCCCTATCGTCTGGATGCACTCTTTCGTCCCATTCTTCGGGGGCGGCAACTAAATCTGATTCAGTTAGTTCCAAAATTTTCATCGACTCAGAGGAATAATACACTTTGTTTGTTGTCAAATCCCAGTCCCAAACTCCCCTATCCGATGCTTGCACCGCAAAATGATACCTTTCATCAGCTAC
>NZ_DASTTN010000267.1:0-12506 GCF_035760125.1 Flavobacterium sp. | reverse complement strand
TTTTTCTCTTCTTGGTTTTGGACTATTTGTTGGAGTGCTTCTTTTGTGATTTGTTTGTCCAAATCTTTTCGATCGGTATTATATTGTTCAATTTCGGAGGCAAATTGTTGTGCTTGCTCAAAATCAAATTCGGTCAATAATTCTACTGCATGATTTCCATGTTTGATACGGCCTGCGGCATTGATTCGTGGAGCAATTATAAATACAACATCAGTAATGTCGAGTGTTTTCTTTTTTATTTGATGTATTAATGCTTTAATTCCAGGTCTTGGTTCCGCATTAATTACCTGTAATCCGAAATAAGCCAACACACGGTTTTCACCGGTCATCGGTACAATGTCGGCCGCAATTGCAGTGGCTACCAAGTCAAGATACAAAACCAAGTCTTCAATAGTTTGGTTTCTATTGGCTCCTAAAGCCTGAATAAGTTTGAAACCTACGCCACAACCACACAATTCATCATAAGGATAATTGCAATCTTCGCGTTTTGGATCCAAAACAGCAACGGCTTCTGGTAAAAATGTTCCTGGTCTGTGGTGATCACAAATGATGAAATCAATGTTTCGCTCTTTTGCGTAAGCGACATGATCTATGGATTTTATACCGCAATCCAAGGCAATGATGAGTGAAAATCCGTTATCATCGGCAAAATCAATTCCCGCGTATGAGATACCGTAACCTTCGTTATAGCGATCTGGAATATAAGTGGCAATGTTAGGATAATAGCTCTTCAAATATGAAGAAACAAGAGATACAGCGGTGGTTCCATCGACATCATAATCACCGAATACGAGAATGTTTTCTTGGTTTGCGATGGCTTTCTCAATGCGTTCTGCGGCTTTGTCCATGTCCTTCATTAGGTAAGGATCATGCAGGTCGTCTAAACTTGGCCGGAAAAAAAGTTTGGCCTGTTCAAAAGTTTCAATCCCTCTTTGTATTAATAAAGCAGCGACAAATTCTTCTACATTCAAAGCTTGGGCTAGGTGCTTTATTTTTTCTTCTGCAGGTTTTGGCTTAAGTGTCCAACGCATTTTTTATGGCAGTTTTAGGGTACTAATTTTTTGTATTTAATGAAATGAGCATGATTTTAAATTGGTCGTAAACACTAATGATGATATGCGAATTACATATGACCAATAAAAATAAATGAATATCTACATGTGAAATAAAACTATTTCAAAAGCAATGCTTCTCCTTCGAATTGTATTCCGTCCCAACCTGTTTTCATGAAGTTGCGAATGTTTTGGTGATTGGTTCCATTTGGATCTCCTAGAACTTCCTCAAAATAATAAGCTCCAAAACAAGCCAAAGTTTCAGCAACAGATAATTTTTGCAATAGCGCAAAAGCAAATAATTTGCAAGATCCTGAGTTTTCTCCAGCGGCATTATATTGTTCACCATTTTTAAACGCGGTTGGCGTAAAAGTGTAGTTTTCTTCTATTGTTGCAATTGTTTCTGCAAATGTTATGATTGTTGGAGTTTGTTTTAGTTTGTCTAAAAAGGTATTAATGCTCATATTTGTGTATTTATTCTTCTTCTTTTTGAAATTTATTTTTCTTGGCTTCTTTTACAATTGTTTTTCCTGCAACTACTACGACAATTTCACCACGAGGAGCTGTTTTTTCAAAATGTGTCAGGACTTCGCGGGCAGTTCCCCGAACATTTTCTTCATGCAGTTTTGATAATTCTCTGCAAACACAAATGGTGCGGTCTTCACCAAAATAGGTAATAAATTCGGCTAAAGTTTTGACTAATTTATGTGGGGAAACATACAGAATCATCGTGCGGGTTTCCTCTGCAAGTTCCATATACCGGGTTTGTCTTCCTTTTTTTTCCGGGAGAAAACCTTCAAAAACAAATTTGTCATTAGGTAAACCGCTATTGACCAAAGCAGGTACAAAAGCAGTTGCACCAGGTAAACATTCTACAGCAATTCCGTTTTCGATACAAGCGCGAGTAAGCAAAAATCCGGGATCGGAAATCGCTGGTGTTCCTGCATCCGAAATTAAGGCGATGTTCTCGCCAGCTTTCAATCTAGAAATTACATTCTCGATTGTTTTGTGTTCGTTATGCATGTGATGACTGTGCATGTGTGTGCCAATCTCAAAATGCTTGAGTAATTTACCACTCGTTCTAGTGTCTTCGGCAAGGATTAAATCTACTTCTTTAAGAATCCTAATGGCCCGAAAAGTCATGTCTTCGAGGTTGCCAATAGGAGTAGGGACTATATATAATTTTGACATTTTTCTTGCTTAAAAGAGAGGATTTAATAAAATATAAAATGAGTAAAGTTGAAATCACTAAAACGATAAGAATTTTTTCTCTATGATTTCCATAAAACGATTTTCGTAATCTTCTTTTCCTTCCCAATTATTGTAATCAGGTTTTACCATTTCGTCAATAAAAGTTTTGGTTTCAGTAAAAGTATCAAATGTGATGAGTTGATTTACTACGCGATTGTAATCTTCATTGTTTCCACCAAAAAGATGTTTAACAAAAGCAATTCGATCGTTTAATCCAATGTTGATTTCTTTTCCTAATTTATCATTCAAGGTAATCGTTTTGGGTTCTGTTTTTTCTATCGTCGTTTGCGAAGCATTTGAAATGGGTTCTTTTTGAAAATCAAAGGAAGGAGCTGGTTGGGTAGAATCTGATTCTTGTTTTTTATCAGAAGGAGACACTTTTACAAAATCAGGATCAGTATATTTTCCACCAAGTAGATCATCAAAAGATATTTGGACTATTTCCTTTTTCTTAGAAGATTCTAACTTTGCAGTTTCTATTGGTTCAACAATTGATGTAGCAATTGGTTCAATTTCTGTTTCTTCCAGAACGAACATTGGCTTCTCAATTGGGGTATCTTCTTCTATTTTTTCAGAAATAATGTCTTCGGATTCTTCTGCCACAGCCAAAAGTTCAGAAGTAATTGAAGTTGGAACTTCTTCGCTTGCAGCAATGACTTCTTCCAATTCAATTTTGCTATCTTCTTCCTTTACTTCTTCAACTTCAATAGGAGCGATAGTTTTGTCCTCAATAATTTCAACCACAGGAGTTTCTTCTATGGTGGTTTTGGTAATTGATGGAGGTCTTTGAAATTCAGGAACCGCTATGTTTTCGAAAAATTCTTTCATTTTTTCTACAACTTCAGCTTGACCAATGGTGGGCTTTGGCTCTCCAAAATGTTCTTCCACAAATCGTAAAACTGCTAATTTTTCATATAATTTTTGTGTTTCCAAAAAAAGCTGATTGATGTCAGATTTATTTTTAAGTTGTAAAATTCTATGAGCAATGCTGATTAAGTCGGCTTCCAATTTTTTTTTCATGGCTTCTGAAATTATAATGAATATGGCTTTATATAAAATTGTTCTTTGTTTGTAATAGGTGGCGAGGTATGAATTTCTTTTTTCTTTTTTATTATCTAAATAAGACCTCTCAAATTTTCGATTTGATAAAAATTATCTACTTTTGAAACGAGGTAAAATTGAGTTTACCCATGCGATTTATTACCGTTACAAAGTAATAAAAACTATTCATTTTTTAAGCTAGAAAAATATAAAATGTTTCTCGAAAACACAGTAAATCATAAAGAGCAGTTTGGTTGGATTGAAGTTATTTGCGGCTCAATGTTTTCGGGGAAAACCGAAGAACTCATTCGCAGGTTAAAAAGAGCACAATTTGCCAAGCAAAAAGTAGAGATTTTCAAGCCCGCAATCGATACTCGATATCATGAGGAAATGGTGGTGTCCCACGACAGTAATGAAATTCGCTCTACACCCGTTCCTGCAGCGGCTAATATTGCGATTTTGGCACAAGGCTGTGATGTCGTTGGTATTGATGAAGCGCAGTTCTTTGATGACGAAATTGTGACGGTTTGCAACGACCTTGCCAATCAAGGAATTCGTGTCATTGTTGCCGGTTTGGATATGGATTTCAAGGGTAATCCTTTTGGACCAATGCCAGCGCTTATGGCAACAGCCGAGTATGTTACCAAAGTGCATGCAGTGTGTACCCGAACAGGAAATTTAGCGAATTATAGTTTTCGAAAGACGGATAATGATAAACTCGTAATGCTTGGTGAAACCGAGGAATATGAACCATTGAGTCGCGCTGCCTATTATCACGCGATGAGGAAAGATGACAAAAACAGCGAGAGTCATAAACCCAATAATAAAGACTAAGATTGAATTTAAATATTGTAAATATTGAAACTGTCCTAAATTCGAAATGGAATGGAAATCCGGCGGGAAAATCTATTGATAACATTTCGATTGACAGTCGTTCTTTGCAAAATAATGACAAAACACTTTTTTTTGCATTAGTTGGAACCAATCACGACGCTCACATATACTTAAAAGATTTAATTGGTAAAGGTGTTCAGAATTTTGTGGTAACCCACATTCCAGATGGTCTTGAATCAAAAGCCAATTTTTTGGTTGTCAAAAATACTCTGGAAGCTTTACAGCAAATTGCTGCCCATTATCGAAGCCTTTTTTCGTTTCCAATTATAGGAGTGACAGGAAGCAACGGAAAAACAATCGTAAAAGAGTGGCTAAATTTCCTACTGAGTCCCGATTATAATATTATCCGAAGTCCTAAAAGTTATAATTCCCAGGTTGGTGTTCCGTTGTCGGTGCTTGCTATCAATGAAAAGCATAATCTGGGTATTTTTGAAGCCGGAATTTCGACTGTTTCAGAAATGGATAAACTGGAGAAAATCATTCAGCCAACGATTGGAATCTTAACCAATATAGGATCTGCCCACGATGAAGGGTTTAAAAATCTGGAAGAAAAAGTCAAAGAAAAAATGCTGCTTTTCCAACATTCGGAGGTAGTGATTTATCAAAAAAATAATGGTGTAGAGCAATTTATTCTTCCAAAAACTAAAGTTATTTCTTGGTCTTTTACGGATACTACTGCTACAGTTTTTGTGTCCAAAAAAGAACACACTCACGAATATGCACTTATTGAATATACTTATAAAGAGAATATTTCGATCTTGAAAATTCCTTTTGTGGATGATGCTTCAGTCGAAAACGTGATTTCGTGTTTATTGGTTTTGTTGCATTTGGAATACGATGCCAAAACCATTCAAAACCGAATCGAATTATTGTACCCGATAGAAATGCGTTTGAAAGTAAAAAAAGGAATTAATAATTGCAGTCTTATTGACGACAGTTATAGTTCCGATTTTCAATCTTTAAAAATAGCATTGGATTTTCTTGAAAGTCAAAAACAACATCAGAAAAAGACGGTTGTGCTTTCGGATATTTTTCAAAGCGGATTGTCGAATGAAGTTTTGTATTCTAAAGTGGCGGAGTTGATTATTTCTAATGACATCAGCCGTTTTATTGGAATTGGCGAAACGATTTCAACATTGGAAAGAAAGCTTCCCAACGCCATTTTTTTTAAAGATACCAATGAATTTTTATTGCATTTGGAACAATTGAATTTTGAAAATGAAACCATTCTAATAAAAGGAGCGAGATCTTTCCAGTTCGAAGAAATTGTGGCAGCATTTGCCGAAAAAACGCACGAAACAGTTCTTGAAATCAATCTGAATGCAATAAGCCATAATTTTAATTTCTTTAAATCAAAGCTAAAACCCACTACCAAAATGATGGCGATGGTAAAAGCGTTTGGTTATGGAAGCGGAGGATTTGAAATTGCAAAATTACTGGAACATCACAAAGTAGATTATTTGGGAGTGGCTTTCGCCGATGAAGGAATTTCTTTAAAAATGGCAGGCATCAAATTACCCATTATGGTTTTGAATCCTGAAAACACCAGTTTCCCGGCTATAATTCAGCACCAATTGGAACCTGAGATTTATAGTTTGAAAGGATTGAATGCTTTCTTGAAAATTGCAGAACAAAAGAAACTAAAAGATTTTCCTATTCATATTAAGATGGATACCGGAATGCATCGTTTGGGTTTTGAGGCGAATACAATTGATGATTTAATAGGAACTCTGAAAGGAAACTCAACAGTCAAAGTGCAGAGTATTCTATCGCATTTGGCTACAAGTGATGATTTGCAACACAAAGATTTTGTACAGTATCAAATTAGTTTATTCGAGAAATTATCTTCAAAATTAATGAGTGAATTGTCAATTACTCCGATTCGCCATATTTTGAACACCTCTGGTATTAGTAATTTTCCACAGGCACAATATGATATGGTTCGTTTAGGAATCGGTCTTTATGGTGTTTCTAATGATTCGGAAGAACAAAAATATCTTGAGAATGTGGGAACTTTAAAATCCATTATTTCCCAAATCAGAACGATTCAATCTGGCGAAAGCGTAGGTTACGGTAGACGATTTATGGCAAGTAGAGAATCAAAAATTGCCACAATTCCAATTGGTTATGCAGACGGAATTGCCAGAAGTTGGGGGAATGGAATTGGATTTGTAACGATTAAGAATAAAAAAGCAAGCATTCTAGGAAGCGTTTGTATGGATATGCTTATGGTTGATGTGACCGAGATTGAATGTAAAGAAGGAGATTCTGTCGTGATTTTTGGCGAAAGCCCGACCGTAACTTATATGGCGGAACAATTGAAAACAATCCCTTATGAAATCCTTACGAGTATTTCGCAACGGGTAAAACGCGTTTTTTATAGAGAATAATAGTATTTTGTTTCCCAAAATTGAGTATATTCGTTATATTATAAACCAACCAAAATCAATACATTATGGGATTTATCAGTGATTTCAAAGCCTTTTTGATGAAAGGCGAAATAGTGAATTTGGCAACAGCGGTAATCGTTGGAGGAGCTTTTGGAAAAATTGTCACCTCTTTTACAAATGACGTTTTGATGCCGCCAATAGGACTGGCATTAGGAAAAGTAGATTTTAAAAACCTAAAGATTGTTCTTCAGGATGGCATTCCGGCTGTTATGGAAAATGGAACGGAAAAAGTGCCCGCTATTGCAGAAGTAGCCATTAATTACGGCTCTTTTATTCAAACTGTTTTTGATTTTGTTATCATAGGTTTTTGTATTTTTATGGTGCTGAAAGCTTATGAAAAAACCAAAAAGCAAGAAGCCGTGGTTGAAGCTCCACCTGCTGGACCAACACAGGAAGAATTGCTTACCCAAATTAGAGATTTGCTGAAGAAATAATACCGCTCTACACTATATATTCTAACTAAACCACTCTATAAATGGGTGGTTTTTCTATTTTGTTTAATTTATAACAATTTGTTAATTTTTGTGAATGCGCTTGTTATGTTTTGAATATTACATACTTTTGTACTTCAAAATTAAAATATACATTTTTATAATATACATACGATGAGAATAGCAGTTGTAGGAGCTACCGGAATGGTTGGCGAAATAATGTTGAAAGTATTGGCAGAAAGAAATTTTCCTGTAACCGAATTAATTCCTGTTGCTTCTGAGAAATCAGTTGGAAAAGAAATTGAATTTCAAGGAAAAAAATACAAAGTAGTAGGAATGCAAACAGCCGTTGATATGAAAGCGGATATTGCATTGTTTTCTGCTGGTGGAGGAACATCATTGGAATGGGCTCCAAAATTTGCTGCTGCAGGGACTACAGTTATTGATAATTCATCAGCTTGGAGAATGGATCCAACCAAAAAATTGGTGGTTCCGGAAATCAATGCAAGCGAATTGACAAAAGAAGATAAAATCATTGCAAATCCAAACTGTTCGACTATTCAAATGGTATTGGCTTTGGCTCCATTACATAAAAAATACAATGTAAAACGTGTTATTGTTTCTACTTACCAATCCATTACGGGAACAGGAGTAAAAGCCGTTCAGCAATTTGAAAACGAAGTTGCCGGAGTAAAAGGTGATATGGTTTACAAATACGAAATTAACCGTAACTGTATTCCACAATGTGATGTTTTTGAAGATAACGGATACACAAAAGAAGAGATGAAATTGGTTAAAGAAACCAAAAAAATCTTAAGTGATGATTCAATTAAAGTAACTGCTACAGCTGTTCGTGTGCCAGTTGTTGGTGGTCATAGTGAAGCGGTAAACGTTGAGTTCAGTAATGATTTTGATGTAAGCGATGTAAGAACTCTTTTGAGCCAAACTGATGGTGTAACGGTTCAAGATAATTTGGATACTTTCACTTATCCTATGCCAAAATATGCTGAAGGTAAAAATGACGTATTCGTAGGACGTATTCGTCGTGATGAAAGCCAAGCAAACACTTTGAATATGTGGATTGTTGCCGACAACTTGAGAAAAGGAGCAGCAACAAATACCATTCAAATTGCAGAATATTTAATTGCGGCAAAATTGGTTTAATCCATTTTCAGATATTTAATTTATAAGAAAACTACAACTTTAAGAGGTTGTAGTTTTTTTGTTTTCATACCTTTGCGGTGATGAAAAGGAAACAGCTCATATTTAATCTTTCTTTGGTTGTTGCAGTATTGTTCTCAATAGTGTTTCAATCAGTTGATAGTATTAGCCATTTACAAGAAAAATTTTCTGAAAAAACCTGTCATCACACCTATAATTCCAGTTCAGAGTTTACCCACCAACACCACGGTTTTGACCATTGTTTTGTTTGTGAATTTGGATTTAGCAGTTTTGTAACACCAATAAATTATTCCTACGCATTCTTCGCTGGGAACTGGAAAATACCCTACTTTTTTGCAACTATAAAAAGCGTTTTTTCGTTTTCAGGTAGCTTGTATTCCCATCGCGGCCCCCCAAATTGTATATAAATGACCCTGTTTATCCCTCACTTCGTAGTAATCTACAGATAAAATTATCTAGGAGCGAAAGAATAGGCTTTATTAGTAAACATCGTTCCTGCTGTCCGCTATATTGCATCTCATAGAAAAAATGAGATTGAATGCCGCTTCCATCAGGGCTAAAAAGCCAGCATAGTCCATTTTTGGAATTAATGCATTCAATGGCTCTTGGTTTATGTATAATTTTAATGTGAGTCTGGTTTTATTCGGGTTGTTCGTTTTTAAATCAAACATATTTAGAGGCTGCTTTCATAAGAGATTTTGTCAGTAGTTCTATTATTCACAAAACATTTTCAATCATTTGTTGCCTTTTTATAAAGGACTTTGATTGGAACAATACAGATATTCAAATGAAAAGATATATAGTGGCTCTATTGCTAGGGCTTACCACTTTTTTACAAGCACAAAACTCCATAAGTGGAAAGGTAACAGACTCCAAAAACAATCCTTTGGCTGGAGTTGTCGTTGAAGCATCCGAATTGCATAAATCAACCAAAACGGATCAAAACGGTATGTATACTTTGACGGAACTCCCAAGTGGACAGTTAACGCTTGTATTTTCATACGTAGGATTTTCAACCCAAGATAAAAAGATTGAAAAAGCACAAAATACTCAGACACTTGATGTCGTTATGGACGAATTGGCTTTTCAGATGGATGAGGTTATTGTATCCACTCCTTTCTCCAAATTACAATCTCAAAACGTGATGAAAGTAGATCGCGAAAGCGTCAAATCAATGCAAGAAAAAGGGAGTGCCACTTTGATAGAAGGATTGGCCACCATTCCTGGAGTATCACAAGTTTCTACAGGGACATCAATCGGAAAGCCCGTAATTCGAGGATTGAGCGGAAACCGAGTGTTGGTCTATACTCAAGGTGTTCGACTAGAAAATCAACAGTTTGGAGACGAACACGGTTTGGGATTGAACGATTCTGGGGTAGAAAATGTTGAGGTTATAAAAGGTCCAGCATCTTTGCTTTATGGTTCCGATGCATTGGGAGGGGTTTTGTTTTTTAATCCCGAAAAATTTGCTTTGGCTAATACTTTTCAAGGGGATTTTGGACAACGATTGTTTTCGAATACTCTTGGTGCGAGCACAACTTTAGGATTGAAAACATCTACCGATAATTGGAAATACCTTATCCGTGGAGCCTACAACACTCAATCAGATTATAAAATTCCAGATGGTGACCGTGTTACTAACACACGTTTTCAGGAAATGGATTTCAAAGCAGGAATAGGGTACAGCAATGCCAAGTTTTCAAGTACTTTGAGATACAATTACAACAATCTGGATGTTGGAATTCCCGAAGATGGAATTGCTGACCAAACCACAAGTAAGAAAACAACTTTTCCAAAACAAGGTGTTTTCAGTAATTTACTCTCTTTGAATAACACGCTGTTTTTTAGCGATTCAAAATTGGATGTGAATTTAGGTTATATCAAGAATGACCGAAGCGAGTTTGAAGACAGTAACATTGCTGTTTTGCATATGATTTTAAACACATTTGATTATAATGTCAAATACTATTTGCCAAAGCTAGGTAAAGTAGAAAGCATTTTTGGTGTTCAAGGAATGTCCCAAGAAAATAAAAATTTAGCTGATGAGTTTTTAATTCCAAATGCAACAACAAATGATTTTGGCGTTTTTGGAACAGGGATTTACAATTGGGGTGACAATTCCTTGCAGGGAGGTCTTCGCTTTGATTACCGCCATTTAGTTTCCGAAGAGCACGGAGTTGTTGGCGAAGAAGGATATTTTGAGGCACTTGATAAAAACTATGACAGCTTCAACGCCTCGTTGGGATATAAAACGAATTTTGCCAAGGCTTTGTCTTTTCGTTTGAATGCCGCAACAGGATTCAGGGCACCAAATTTGGCTGAGTTGTCTTCGAATGGCGTTCACGAAGGTACTTTTCGTTATGAAATAGGAAATCCTGATTTAAAAACCGAGCAAAATCTGCAAACCGATTTGGATTTGGAATATAAAAGCACCCATTTTGAGTTTAGTGTGAGTGGTTTTTACAATCATATTAACGATTACATTTATTCGTCACCATCTGGGGTAGAAATTGATGGATTTAAGGTGTATGATTACATTCAGAATAATGCCAATTTGTATGGAGGAGAAGTCGCTTTGCATATTCATCCGCATCCTTTGGATTGGTTGCATTTTGAAACCAGTTTTGAAACTGTTACTGGAAAATTACATGATGGCGGTTATTTGCCACAAATTCCGGCTAACAATTGGGACAACACCCTAAAAACTGATTTTGTAATTGGAAAATGGCTTGAGGATGCTTTTGCTACTTTAAATGTTTCTACTACTTTCAGTCAGGACAAAGTAAGCGGTTATGATATTTCTTCGGATGGTTATACCTTATTGAATATGGGTTTTGGAGGTAAAGTAAAGTTGGGTGAAATGGCTTTTGACCTAAATCTGAATGGGAATAATTTGTTCAACAAAACCTATATCCCGCATTTATCTCGTTTGGCCACTTCGGGAATACCCAATCTGGGAAGAAACTTTGTTTTAGGAGTTGCGTTTAAATTCTAAGTTTAAATTTTCTCAAAATAATAAGCCCCAATAGCAAATTATTATTGGGGTTTTATATCAATTTTTTTTACTTTATTATTTTTAAATAAGGCTCATAATCAGAAAGCTCTACTTCATTAAGTCAAATAGTTTTTTTTTGGGGCAGCACTATCAGTTCTTGTAAAGTCAACTTTTTTTGGTCTGTTTTTTGATTTAATAATGATCAGTGATTTTGTGTTAACGTATTTTAGGAAGGTACATAATGAATAATAAAGGAGACTCATTATTTAGGAGTCTTTTTTTATATGAAAAGTTTTAGTATTTTTGATTGAAATCAAAACCTACTATTGAAAAAAAATTGCTACATATTATTCTTATTTCTAGCTTTTTTCATTGGATGTACCAATAATAAAAGCAACAAAAAAAATTCGCCATCTTCAGAAGATAGCCTATCAACTTATCTTACTTTAGCAAATGACGAGCATTTGCCATATGGTTTCAAAAAAAAATACAATCAAAAAGCATTATCTATTATTCTGAATCAGAAGGATGATTCAATTAATAAAGTCAATCTTTTTAAAGTAGCCAATCGCTATTATAATATGAATGATTGGCAAGGTTATCGCGAAACTTCTAATCTCATTTTAGAGCGTTCTAGGAATAAAGATGATTTTGCTAATATGGCTAAAGCCTACACTTATTTAGGTGATTATTATAGCACGAAAGATATTTCCGATAGTGCATTTTATTGCTATTTTAAAGCAGAAAAGCTTTATCTTAAAACCAACAACAATTACGATCTGGCTAAAACACGAATTAGTAAAGCGAACTTACGATACAATCAAAATGATTTTTTTGACAGTGAAATAACAATTTTTAAGGCATTAAGAGTTCTAAAAGGAGAAAATGCAAATGATTTACTATATGAATCCTATAATCTTTTGGGTATTTTATACAATGAAAGAGAGGAGTACAGCAGAGCATTAGAATATCATAACAAAGCATTAGCTGTTATTGATAACCAGTCTATTCCATTAGTATTGCAATTTAAAGCTTCTTCCTTAAACAATATTGGCTATGTGTATTTGAGTTTGAAAAATTACAAACAGGCCAAAAAATATTTTGAAAGAGGATTGAAAGAAGAACATTTGTTTGAGGACAAACCTAAACTATATGCTATGTTATTGGATAATTTGGCTTATTCCAAATTCAAACTTAAAGAATCCGAAGG
>NZ_DASTTN010000266.1:0-6361 GCF_035760125.1 Flavobacterium sp. | reverse complement strand
CAAAACGCCACCCAAATCATCATAAATCAAAATCAAACTATTATCACTCGCACCACAAGATCTATCAAACAACTTCACAGTAGTGCCTTTTGGACTTACTACTTCAATCTGAACATCAGATAAATAGGTATGTGTAAGACCCATACTAAAATTAACGTCTACTATTTCGGAAGTGCTTGAAGGCACAACAATTGTTTTCTCGGTATAAGCATGTGGAGCATCAGGTATTGGATAAGGGGTGTCAAAAGCATAAGAACTACAAGAAGTTGTAATACTATAGCCAATAGCAAAAGGCTTGCTATTTACTGCATAAAAAACATTGCCTGTAGGCTCTATTAAAATTCTACAATTTTTGTTTGCCGTTGAGGGTGCAGTAATCACTTGAGAACCGTCGTTTGGTGTATTAGATGCCAAAACCGTCGGAAAAGTCAAACCTCCATCTGTAGATAACTTAATATTCACATTGGATGCTCCTGCCAATAAATTAGAACTATTTACATTCCAAGTTATTGTTTGTGATGAACCCAAAACCCAACTGGAATTCGAATTGTTCTGTGAAGTAACAGCAAATGGTCCTTTAGTTTCGTCAACAGTAATTACCATCCCATCCGAATTGGTTTGTGCAGAACCCAAAACTGCATTATCTCTAACAGTAAATTCAAAATTTAAATTTCTAGCCACAGACGAAACCGACTCCCATGTAGTTGTCAGTTGTCCTGACAATACCCTACTCAATGCCGGAAAATAACGACTGGAAACATTACTTGGCAAAAAAGATCTAAAATTAGGGCCATTGGGTTTCGTAGCATAAGTGATGCTATTTGCATCACTTTGGTTAGTAGCTGAGTCATTTTGCTCCCAACAATACGTCATTGTATTTCCATTAGGATCTGAAGCAGAACCATTCAAAACAAAAGGAGTACTTTTTGGAATAATATAGTCCAACCCTGCATTGGCAGTTGGTGTTTGATTGTTCAATGTTGTGCTAACTGGACATGATTTGGACGCCAAATTACTTTGAATTTGGGAAATACTGGCATAAGCAAAATAATCATCTGATTGACTTTGAACGTCATAATCGGTAATTCCGGCATACCCCATAATAGTAGAACCACTCCCCGGCTCAACGCTCGTTGCAGTTCCTTCAATATCATATGAAAAAGTGTGTGTTGCCCCTAATTGATGTCCCATTTCATGCGCTACATAGTCAATATCAAAAGCATCGCCTTCTGGTATTCCATTTGCTGGCGACGTATAACCACTTCCTTTCCCATAGAGATCAGAAACTGTTGGATTAACACATACGCATCCAATACAACCGGCATCTCCCCCTCCGCCTGAATTAGCAAACAAATGTCCTATATCATAATTTGCATTACCAATTTGTGATGTTAAAGTGGATTGCAATTCAAGATTCCAAGCACCTTCGGATCCATCTGTTATTGTATTATTAGGATCATCAATTGTATAATCAGAATAAGGATCGCTAGTAGCGTCAGTATAAATTATACTATTATTATCAATCATAACTAATTGTACAGCCAAGTCTTTATTAAAAACGCCATTTACGCGTGTCATCGTGGCATTCATTGCAGCCAAGGCTTTACTTTTAGTTCCACCAAAATATTGGGTATATTCCCCCGTACATGACAACGCCAACCTCATGGTTTTAAAAACACCGTCACTTGACTTTACTTGAATCGTTTTCTTTGCCAAATCCCTATTCAATGCAACATCCACTGTTTTACAAGTTAAGGGCAAATCTCCTTTGTTTCTTTTCTTTGAACTCGAAACCACATATATTGATTTATTCTTTTCTAGTGGCTCGATAAATTCAGAACCACTGTCCCCTCTCAAAATCATTGTTTGAACACCGCTTGGAGAAACACTAAAACTAATAGATGCCTTTGGATCAGTAATTCCAGTTCCGGAATAGGCGCGAATTTCTGGATATTTCGCTTGTAGTTCGGGAGTAAAATTGGAAGACTCCACAACATTAAATTGCTCAATTTTACCAGCACTATTAGGAATTGCGACAGCTATACTTTTTGCCGTCGAAACACCAGAGTGAAGTATTTCCAACGATTGTTTAAATTCAACTTCGTTTAAAGTGTACGAAAGTTGACCCTCCAGTCCCAAATCTCCTTCCTGCTTTTGAGAAATCCCTCTTTGGGAAGAACTCACCGCCGTCCAAGATGATTTGGCTTGAGAAAACCCAACAAAACTTACGGCTAACAATCCTAAACAAAATAAAAATCTATTCATATACTGATGATGTGTATGTTTTTTGAAATATCAAATTGTATTTATATTTATCTCATCTGTCTCCATTTTGCTTTTGAATTCAACAACTCGATCCAATAGATGAACAAACAGATTACTTTCAATTGAAGCCTATTTTCGATTATACAATTCCAAAATTGATACACAAAATTAATTCATTTACAATGGAATATACAACGATTTGGAAAACGATTTGAAAAACATAACAATTACAGTAGATTGTAATGCATAATTTGAAGATTTATTAACATTACAATTGATAAAAATAGAAACTTCTTATTCTTCTTTTTAAAATAGATAGTATAAATTTGCAAAATATTTAAAAATAGGTACTTTGAAAATTTTTCATTCTATAAGCGATTTCCAAGTTGCATCTGGGGAAAATGCAAAAAAAACAATTCTTACGTTAGGAACCTTTGATGGCGTTCATTTTGGACATAAAAAAATACTGGAAAAAGTTACCCAAAATACTGAAAACGAAAAATACGAAAGTCTGGTACTTACTTTTTTTCCTCATCCTCGCATGGTTTTACAAGAGGATTCAGATATAAAACTGCTCAATACTATCGACGAGAAAATAGAACTATTGGATAAAATTGGGATTCAAAACTTAGTTATCCATCCCTTTGATGAAAGTTTTTCTAGATTGACTGCGGAGGAATTTGTAAAAAACATCCTTGTAGACCAATTTCATATCCATAAAATAATAATTGGCCATGACCATCGATTTGGGCGCAATAGAACTGCCAATATTGATGATTTAAAAGATTTTGGAAAACAATATGGTTTTGAAGTAGAAGAAATTTCGGCTCAGGAAATCAAAGAAGTATCCGTAAGTTCGACAAAAATAAGACAGGCTTTAATCGAGGGCAATGTAGCTTTGGCCAATGAATACTTGGGTTACGATTATTCTTTAACCGGAATCATTGCAAAAGGGAAACAACTGGGAAGAACTATTGGATTTCCAACTGCCAATTTAAAACTAGAAGAAAGCTTCAAACTTATTCCCAAAAATGGAGTTTACATTGTCAAAAGTATTATCGACTCAAAAACTGTTTTGGGCATGATGAATATAGGCTTTAACCCCACTGTTGAAGGAAAAAATCAAACTATCGAAATCAATTATTTCAATTTTGATAAAGATTTATACGACCAAAAAATCACTGTTTCCATATTGGAAAGAATCCGTTCCGAAGAAAAATTTGATTCGGTAGCGCTTTTAAAAGAGCAATTGGAGAAAGATAGAAATACGGCTTTGGCTTATTTTAAAAAATTATAAAATTTCCATTTACTTTAGGAATAAACATGCTCGATTTGGGCAAAAACCAATCAATGATTTTCGTTGAAAAAATAGAATACCTCTTAGTCTCGAGTGAGGGATTACTTCACTATATGTTTATTTTCATAGGAGTTCAGTTAATTTCATTTGGAGCAAACTATCGAAGTAGCCTCGATAGCCCAGCAGCATAAAACAAAGTGACCGTATCATCACTCTTATAAATTGGCCACTTTTCTTTATGGTGGCACACCCTAAATATCTTTGGAGAATTCATGAAGTAAATGATTTTGACGATGATCAATCCACGTTACTCTTCTACAACACGGATAAAAAACTCTTCTACAATTAATTACATAGATTTCGTTTATTTTTTGTAAATTTATGTCAATCTACCTGAATGCCAAATACATAATGATTTTTAACTTTTAAAAAACTACGCCATGAAAGTAAAAAAAGAAATTAAAAACGGGTTATTCATCTTTATATCAATAGGAGTCTATTTCCTTTTAATGGAATTTTTGGGTTTATCTAATGTTTTCTATTTGAGGTTGGTGAATGTGTTCTTCGTTTTATATGCCGTAAATGATACGTTGCGATCAAGAGTTTCCCACGGCAAGAGAAAATTTGTACCCAATATCTTGGCCGCCTTAACCACTTGCTTCGTTGGTGTCGTTTTGTCAATTATTGGACTGCTGGTTTATAGCTACATAAGAGGCGGTGATGCTTATATTCATAATTTATCGGAGAGTTTTTTATTCGGCGGCCATCCCTCAATCAATATGTATTGCTTTTCTTTGTTTTTCGAAGGAATCGCCTCATCAGTAATTGTAACTTTGCTATTAATCCTTTACTATAACGACAAATTTATAGCCGACTAAACTACAATTTTTAAACAATTCATAGTAAGTCTTTTTAAGCCGTGCACATTGCTTCTTTAGAACAATTTGATTACTTTTGGGGCATCAAAATAAAGGATCGATGAGTATCACAAAACACAACTGGACGAAAGAAGAAATTATTGCTATTTATAATAAACCTATGATGGATTTGCTTTTTGAAGCAGCGACTATTCATCGAGAGCATCATGACCCAAATGTGGTTCAGGTTTCTACTTTGGTTTCCATTAAAACTGGTGGATGTTCTGAAGATTGTGGCTATTGCCCACAAGCAGCGAGATACAACACTGGCGTTGAAGGAAATAATCTAATGTCAGTAAATCAAGTAAAAGCACAAGCCCTTCAAGCCAAATCAGGAGGTTCTTCCCGCGTATGTATGGGAGCTGCCTGGAGAAACGTAAAGGACGGTCCTGAGTTTGACCAAGTTTTGGAAATGGTACGTACCATTAACAAAATGGACATGGAAGTATGCTGTACCTTGGGGATGATTACCGAAAACCAAGCGCAACGATTGGCAGAAGCTGGTCTTTACGCTTATAATCACAACTTGGACACTTCAGAGGATTACTACAAAGAAGTTATCTCTACACGTGGGTTCGAAGACCGTTTGCAAACTATAGAAAACGTTCGCAAAACCAGTGTTACCGTTTGTAGCGGTGGAATTATAGGGATGGGAGAAAGCATAGAAGACAGAGCAGGAATGCTTGTAGCACTTTCAACTTTAAATCCTCAACCAGAATCGGTACCGATCAATGCTTTAGTGGCCGTGGAAGGAACTCCAATGGAAAATGAAAAACCTGTTGAAATTTGGGAAATGATTCGAATGGTTGCTACTACTAGAATTGTAATGCCAAACACACAGGTTCGTTTATCAGCCGGAAGGATGAATATGAGTCGCGAAGGACAGGCCATGTGTTTCTTTGCCGGAGCCAACTCTATTTTTGCTGGAGACAAATTACTTACTACTCCAAATCCTGATGTTAATGAAGACATGAAAATGTTTGATTTATTAGGCTTAAAACCTCAAAAACCATTTAAAAAAGCAGCACAGCGACCAACTGTTGAAGCAGTAGATTCACAATATGAGTCACTTGGTGAAAAACCAAAATGGACTCGCCCAAATCATACTATTGAGAAAAACTTGGAAGCATCTATAAAAGGAAAATAAGTCTTTTTTAAAAATATAGCTAACCCCATTTTCATAAAGAAAATGGGGTTTTTAGTTACTAAACTAAAAAATTATCTTATCTGTTTGATTGACTGAATTACTAAAAAGCGTTTTCACAATTAAAATTTGACGTTTCGGGATTAAATCAGAGATTACAAACTGTTCCTTATCGATATGCTCTTTTTGATAGAGTACATTCCCTTTTAAATCATAAATAATGATAGTTGATATGTTTCCAACTCTAGACTTTATACTTAATTGATTCTCTAGTGTATAGATTTCAAGCTGATGCTTAACATTTTCAACAACATCTTGATCCGAAATTGATTCTAGATTAGGTATATAAGTCAACACAAAACGCTCGTTGTATTCCCCTTTTAGCGTCGAAAACGAATAAGAACTTTTCTTTAAATCATGAAGTATTCCTGTATTTTTGTCTTTTAAATAAATATTGCACTTGGCCAACAATCCGTCCGCATGGTCAATTTTAATTTCAAAAGTACCTTCAATCGTAGTTTTATAGCCCAATGGCACTTTATCCGTTTTGTCAAATGGAACAGCTCGCCCTTGAATCACAAAATTATTACCATCATTTACACTATAAAAATCAACGTATGCATTACTGATACTCAAACCATCAAAAGCACTGTCTAGCCCATTCGTTGCTCCTGTAGCATAACCAACTAATAGTTGCTTGAAAGCACCCTCGGAATTGGTCAAATTCAACCAAACACG
>NZ_DASTTN010000265.1:0-2444 GCF_035760125.1 Flavobacterium sp. | reverse complement strand
CATTAATTCTAAACCACTGGGACAAAGCGATTCTGCCGAAGTGCGTAAATTAAAAGGATTGATCAGAAGACGTGAGTCGTACGCGGCAACGAGATACATCGGTTTGAAAGACGAAAACACCCATTTCTTGGATATGCCGTTCTATGAAACGGGTATGGTTCAAAAGAATCCATTGGGTCCGGAAGATATTGCTATTGTAAAAGAAATTATCGAGAGAATCAAGCCGCATCAAGTATTTGCCGCAGGCGACTTGGCAGATCCACACGGTACACACGAAGTATGTCTGAATGCCATTTTTGCGGCCATGAAAGCATTAAAATCGAAACCATTCATGAACGATTGTTGGTTGTGGTTGTATAGAGGAGCTTGGCACGAGTGGGATATTCACGAAATTGACATGGCCGTTCCATTGAGTCCGGACGAAGTAATGTTGAAAAGACAGGCAATTTTATACCATCAGTCCCAAAAAGACAGGGTAATGTTCCAAGGAAATGATTCGAGAGAGTTTTGGGTTAGGGCTGAGGATCGAAATAAAAATACGGCAAAGTTATACGATAAATTAGGACTTGCCGAATATGAGGCGATAGAAGCTTTTAAACGTTTCGAGTACTAAATACCACTTTTTGTTTTGAGTGTTTAAAACCAATCGGATTGTATTATTCGATTGGTTTTATTTTTTATTTATTTCAAGTTTCATTAATAAATCGGTTTGTTGGTCATTGCCTAAAATGAAAATATGTTTGTCGAATGTGACAAAGCCATTTTTGGTGTAAAATTGTAAGGCTCTGTGGTTTTCTTCCCAAACGCCTAACCAAATATAATCGACGCAATATTCTTTTGCAACTTTTATGGCTTGGTCGAGTAATAGTTGTCCTATTTTTTTTCCGTGAAAAGCTTTTAAAACATAAATGCGTTGGATTTCGATTGTTTCGTCTTTTATTGTTTCGGTTTGTGCATTTCCCATATTTAATTTGAGATAGCCAACAGGTTCGTTATCACAAAAGGCGATGTAAAAAGGAGAATCAGGATTGTTTATTTCTAAAGTTAATTGAGCTGTATTGAAATTTTCCTGCAAGTACTTCTCCATATTTTCAGGAGTATTTATTTCCGAAAAAGTTTCGGTAAAAGCTGTTATGCCTATGTTTTGTATCGTGCTAAGGTATTCTAAATAGGCTTTTTTGATTTCAATCATTGCAATCGGTTTTATTTCTTTATAAAATCAAAAATAAGGAAAATAAACAGTATTCATTTTAAAAATCTATGATTGCATTAAACAATTCAATTCATTGTTTCCGAATTCTAGATTTCAATTTGTACTTTTGAAATTGCTAATAAAAAGAATTCGAAAGCCCAGTCAAATATGAAAATTGTACTCTCTCCTGCCAAATCGCTAAACTTCGAACAAGAATTACCAACAACCCAACATACAGCATCTTCTTTCTTAAAAGAATCCAGACAGGTTCATAAAGTTTTGAAACAACAATCACCTAAAAACTTATCTGAATTGATGTCTATTTCTGAGAAATTGGCCGATTTGAATTGGAAACGCAACCAAGATTGGAAGACTCCTTTTACACCCGAAAATGCACGTCCGGCAGTTTATGCTTTTGATGGAGATGTTTATACTGGATTGGATGCTTATTCGATTCCGATGGATAAATTAGAACAGCTTCAAGACAGTTTACGAATTTTATCAGGTTTGTATGGCTATTTGAAACCATTGGATTTAATTCAGCCTTATCGTCTTGAAATGGGAACGAAATTGCCTATTGGCGAAAGCAAAAACTTATATGAGTTTTGGAAAAAAAACATCACCAATTCACTGAACAAAGAGCTTAAAAAAGGGGAGTTGTTTATCAATTTGGCGAGCAACGAATATTTTTCGGCAGTTGATGTGAAGGCTTTGAAAGTTCCAGTCATTACTCCGGAATTTAAGGATTACAAAGACGGAAAACTGAAAATGATCAGTTTCTTTGCGAAGAAGGCTAGGGGATTGATGGTGCGTTATATTTTGAACACCAATGCACAAACCCTTGACGATTTAAAAGGATTCAATTACGAAGGTTATCAGTTTGACGCCAATTTGTCCAATGGAAATAATTTGGTTTTTACGCGATAGGTTTTAGAAGGCAGATCGCAGAATTTAGATTTGAGTTTGTTGATGCACTTTGTGGGCACGGATTGCAAATCCGCGCTACCGGGGGGTTATGTGACAGAAAGCAGAACTCAGTTTGCAGAGAAAGCAGATGTTAGCCGTTTGGTTTTATTTTTTCAATAAATCTTCAATTTTCAAAAGCATCACTTTGGCGTTTTGGTTTGTTGGTTCTAACGCTAATACTTTTTCATAATCGTTTTTTGACAGTAAATATTCTTTTTTATTAAAATAAGCTTCACCACGACTATCGTATACATTTGCTGAATTTGGAAACTCATTTACATTTAGC
>NZ_DASTTN010000264.1:0-2232 GCF_035760125.1 Flavobacterium sp. | reverse complement strand
TAATTCCTATATTTGGTCTAATTCTTACTTCTAATGCCCCACCATAGGCAAACTGAATTGTTGTATTTTCTGCATTCATTTGTTTTAAGCTGGTACCACCCATTTTTACTGTTACAGTAACCCTTTTATATTCTCCTCCTAATGTGCCATATATTGCATAAAATGATTTTTCATCATTCACTGTATCAAATTGAGTTCTTTCAAACGAAACTCCATATGTTAGGATGTCAGTATATGAAACCCCTATCTCATAAGAGTCTGATGCTGCTAATAAACTGACTTGAGTGCCTGGATAATAGTTGTCATTATCTTTAGCATATTGTTCTCTTTTTGATTGTGAATTTGCTTGAGATGTTATTAAAATCATTAGTAAAAGTAATTTTTTCATAACTATTCGTTTAAAATGTTACTAAAATCATCTTCTTTATTTTCCGATATGTGTTATTTGTAATTGTCTGTCACTTATGGAGTAGACAGTTTTAGAGAAATAATCTAAAAATTAAAAGTAAGTTCTGGGGTGACTGTTGCTTTAAATTCCTCACACAATTATATCTCTATATAAAGTTAATATATTAATAATCAATTACATAAAAATTAAGTACAATTTAACTGCCTAAAATTATAAATGGTAAAATAATTTTACAAGCGGATATATATATGCTGTTTTATTTATTTGTGGAGTGAAAAATGTGCTTGAAAATAATAGATTAGATGTTTTTTATAAGGAAGGAGTAGTGATGTATAATCCCGATGGCTCGGAAATGACAAAATAAAGTCGTGAATGATAGTGCAGATTTGTAATCTGTGTCCGCAACAACGAACCACAATTGGAAATGTTTTTCTAGTTATGTTTTTTTTATTACTGATTCGAAGTAGTTCAAAGTTTTGATTTTTGAGCATAAAAAAAGCTTCAGATTTCTCTGAAGCTTTTCTAGCAGGGGAGCGGGACTTGAACCTGTGTCCGCGGCGGCGGAACCTTTAGCTGTTTTTTCGATCTATTTTTGTTTCGGAATTCAAACCGGAAAATAAATTTTTGAGTTCTCAATTCCGATAGCACGGATTTGTAATCCGTGCCCACAAAGATTAGTTGTTTCAATTTGATAGAAAAGCTACTGGTATTATTTTCTTGTAGCTTTTTTGTGTGTTAACTTTATGCCTTATTGCTGCGGGCACGGATTACACCCAAGCGATAGCGAACTGCCGAAGTAAATCACGCACTATCAAACTCAAAAATATATCCGCGTGAGATCTGGTTTATATTTTAATATAAACCATGTTTTTGTAATTATATTATGTTATTTTTGAGAGAATTTTAAACCTAAATCATATGAAGTTAAATTGCCTACTAGGTATTTTTCTGTTTCCCCTTTTTACTTTGAATGCACAAAGTATTTCAACAGAATTAGTAGAATACCAGGTTTTAAGAGAACCAAAAATTAGTATCGACGTCAATTCACGTCAATATTCAGTAACAGTTACTTCACCTTATAACTTGACAAGTGATGAAGTTTATGCCCAATCTAAAGTTGATTTTCAAAACGAATTACAGAATTTTGATAAGGTAATGGCGGATAGTGAAAATGAGTTTAAACAAAAACTGGCAGATTACGATGCTGATGTAGCAAAAGCCAATGCTAAATATAAATCAGAGTCTGAAGAATTTAAAAAGCTTACTTTATTAGAGCGTTTAACACTACAGGATAAAAATCAAAATCCTAGACTTGTTCTTCCAAACAGACCGCTTTATGTAGCACCACTAAAACCGGTTTATCACGAACCAAACCTTCAAAACTTTGTTATTATTGACAATAATGTTTTAGCTTCTCAGGTAAACATTGACGGTTTTGCTAAAGACGGAAATTATTTGACTATTTTATTAGACATCAAAAAAACTAATTTTCAGGATAATTCAGGACAAACGTATGCCAATCAGCCTACAACACTTATTGTAAAGCAAAATGGGCAAGAAAAAATAAATAAAATCTTTTTTCAGGAATATAAATACATTAGTTCGTATCCAACAAACAACATCAATAAACCTCACGAAGAACAACAACATTTGAAAAAAGTCGTAGCTTTTATCAATGATTATTTAAATGAAACATTTGCTTTTAAAACAATCCGATATAGTGTAAGACTTCAGAGTGTTAAAAACAAAGGGCAATATGATGATTTGGAAAAAGCAGATATTTATGTTTCAACTAATTTGAAAAAATTAAGCCCTGAAAATCA
>NZ_DASTTN010000263.1:0-11709 GCF_035760125.1 Flavobacterium sp. | reverse complement strand
TCTCGGGCAAATTGATTTACATCAAAATTACCTTGCGAACGGAAAGAAATTTTGATGATTCCTTCTTCCTTGTTTTCGATAAAAATAGCGGTAAAAACAATTCCTTTTATACTTAAACCATAATTAACAATTCCCTCCGTGTCACCTTTCACATAATCAAAACTGTTTAATTCTTCTTGAGTAAGTGAAGTATAAGATGTTTTATGATCCATCATCACTTTCATATTTTGTAAAGCACGACCCAATAGTTGCAAACGATTGTAAGAACTATTGTCAAATAATAATGTGGGAATTAAAGTGTTTTCTACCCCAAGGTCAATTAATTCGGCAATAATCCTGTGGGTTGTTCCGGTAGTTTTTGGAAATCGGAATGACCCGGAATCAGTCAAGATTCCAGTGTAAATGCAAGTAGCAATAGTTTTGTCTAAATCTTGTTTTTTGTCCAAGAAAGAAATGAAATTATATACCATTTCACAAGTAGAACCAAAAGCAACATCCGAATAGGTGTAGGTTGCATAATTGTCTGGCAATTGATGGTGGTCAATCATGATAAAAGGAGAGGTAAGTTTTTCTAAAACTTGTTCCATTTCACCAACTCTATGAAGAGCGTTAAAATCCAAAGTAAAAATCAGTTCCGATTCTTCTAGGATTTTAGTGCAAGCTTCTTTGTCTTTTTCATATATTTTTACTGTTTCTGAGCCTGGCATCCAAGCTAGAAAATCGGGAAAATCATTGGGAGAAATCACTGTAGGATAGTGATTGTTTTTTAGTAAAAAGTGATATAATGCTAATGTTGAGCCCATGGCGTCTCCGTCTGGTCCTCTGTGCGGAATTATGGCAATTTTTTTTGGAGTTGATAATAACAACTGTATCGCTTGTATGTCTTGTATATTCATAGTTTGCGAAATTACATTTTTTAAACTTAAACTTGAAAAATTTTAAGAAATTATAAAGAAATATAGACTAGAGGTATTTTAATCCTTTTTTTCTAATACTTTGGTACAAAATGGATTTGGGACCTTTCACAATCTGGGATTTGTAAATCCCAATAGAACCGGAAAAAAAGTAAGCAATGATACAGGCAATTCCAATGTAGACACCGCTTTCAATACCAAAAAGTTCCATTCCCATAACCGTACAGGCGATAGGAGTGTGGGTAGCACCCGAAAATACTGCCACAAATCCCATTCCAGCTAATAAAGAAATAGGTAAAGGAACAACAACTGATAAAGCGCTTCCTAATGTAGCGCCAACAAAAAAGAGTGGAGTTACTTCGCCTCCTTTAAATCCAGCTCCAAGTGTGAAACCAGTAAAAAGAATTTTTAAAAGAAAATCATAAGGTGCATTATGAATGGAAAAGGCATCAACGATCATAGGAACTCCCAATCCAATATATTTTGTGGTGCCAATAAAATAAATCGATATGGCTAGAATAATTCCACCTATGAAAGGTCTCAACGGTGGATATTTTATGTTTTTTGAAAATAATTTTCCCCAAAAATGAGTGCTTCTTGCGAAAAGTAGTGCTGCCAGTCCAAACAAGATACTCACGATAAGTATCCAAAAGATAGCTGTAAAATTCATTTCTGGAACTTCAGGAATATTATAGCGGGTGTGTTTTATTTCCCAGAATTCAACAGTAAAATAAGCAATGTAGGCAACAAGAAATGAAAAGGCAATGCTTCTAAAAGTAATTTTGCTAAAAAAAACAACTTCCAATGCGAATAGTGCTCCCGCTAGCGGTGTTCCAAAAACCGAAGCAAAGCCAGCACTTATCCCCAGTATAATCAAGGTTCTTCTTTCGGAATGATTTAGTTTGAAAATATTAGTACACAAATCGGCAATGGCACCACCCATTTGTACTGCTGTTCCTTCTCTACCAGCAGATCCACCAAATAGATGAGTTATTAATGTGGACAAAAGTACCAGTGGCGCCATCATAAAAGGAATCTTCTTTTCGGGTTTGTTGTATTCTTCTAGTAGTAGATTGTTGCCTTTTGCAATTTTGGAATCAAAATAAAAGTAACTATACCCAATAAGTAAACCTCCAAGTGGTAAAAGCCAAATAATCCAATCATGATTATTCCTGATTTGGGTTACAAACTCTAATGAAACCAAGAAAAAAGCAGATGCCGAACCAGAAAAAATGCCTATCAAACAACAAATGAAAACCCATTTGAGTGTGATAAGCATTATTTGTTTTATTTTTTCAAAATTCATGAAGTGCAATACTTTTTTAGAATAAAATTTTATGCTAAAGTATTACAATTCATACTATTTTTTGAATTATTCTGAAGCAATTGCGGTAAATTCAATTTCGACCAAGTATTCTGGTGCTACCAATTGATTGATACCATAAAAGCCTGTAGTAGGTTTTACATCTTTGAAAAAAGTAGCATGCGCCTTTGCAACTTCTTCAAAAGTGGAAACATCTGTAGTGAAAATTCGGGTGCGAATAACGTCTTTCATTCCTACTTTAAGATCTTCCAATACTTTTTCAACTCTTTCTAAGATGTTTAACGTTTGGGCGTAGGCATCATCAGCTTTTACTTTTTCGCCGTCAACTATTGCAACAGTTCCAGAGACTTCAATGATGTTTCCAATTCGAACCGCACGACAATATCCCATTTTGTCTTCCCATGGTGACCCAGTTAAAATGTTTTCTCTTTTCATTATTTAGTTTTTAGTTTTGTTAATTGCTGTTTAAAGGTAGCTAAATCCTAGGTTTCCTTTAAAGCGCGCAATTTATAAAAATTAGAATTAAAAAAGAGGCCTCTTTCTGATGAGAGGCCTTATTGGTTGTGTTTTTTTGTTATTTATAACAAAATTAGCAAGATGTTTTATTTTTGTTGGTTAATTTATTTCTCTGAGTTCTCCATAGTATTTTCTTAACTCGTCTGAATGTGATTTATAAGCGCCTAATTCGATGTTTACAAATTCCTTGTCAAAAGTTGGATTTGCAGTTAGCCTTCGTATAGACGTTTTTTCTTTTTCGGCAATTAGCTTTTCGGTTTTTTTGCTGGTTTTAGAACGGGAGAGTTTTCCATAATCGTAATCTACTTCATAAGACGATTCTTCGGATAGAAAATTATTGATGTCAGCTCCAGTTCCTGAATATCTCAGTGTTTCTCTAAAATTGTTAGCATCCATTGTGATTTGCAAATCGTATCCTTTTTTGAGATAAATTTTAAAATATTCAGAGCCATCAAATAGTAAATACAAGCCGTCCTGTATGGATAAGTTAGCTTTGAAAACTCCATTATTGTCGATATCTATTATTTGTACTGTATTGTAATCGGTGTCCTTGATGTAGAGATGATCCCAATTTCTGTTTTCTATTTTTGCTTGAAAAAGTACTTCATTTTTGGTTTGTCCATTTGTGTTGATGAAAAGGAATAATGTGTAAATACTAAATAAAAAAGTCTTCATTTTTAATTTTGTTTATTTTTTTTCAAAACTATATTTTAATTTAAATAATAGGAAAAAGACAATATGATTAAAAAGGTATTAAATTGTTAAGAATTTATATTATGTGATTTTGACGGTGCGGTTTCCTTTAGTTTTTTGAATTTAGAATATCTTAACAAGTCACGGGAAATAAATTATGTTAGTTTTGTGATTTTATAATCACTGTTTTTTTATTTTTGGGAAAATGTTTTTAGATATAAAACCTACTTTTTTAATACTATGAAACAAATTTTATTTATTTTTCTGATAGGTTTTTCGACTTGTTCGTATGCTCAATTTGAGTCGAATACAAAGTTCAAAGGAATTCCGCCAGTTAATATAAAACCAAAAGAAAAGAAGACTACACCTCCAATAGACTCTTCTGTAATTATTCCACCTAATGTTTATAAAAGCCCGAATGTACAGTCACCACCTAATCCAGTTTCTGACTACAAGCTAAAAGTTAAGAGTGAGATTTCCATGATTCCAAAGAATGAGTTCATTAATCCTGGAGATGAAGTAAAAGATAGATTAAATAAAAGAACCGACCGTCAGGAAGGAGTTGCTTACCGTCGCAATCAGAGTTTAGGTACTTATAAAACTGCTTCTGAATCTGCCAAAGTTATGTATAGAGATGCTCAATATGTAGATGGAGATTTAATTAGGGTGTATTTGAATGGTGAGGTAATCCAATCTCAAGTATATTTGGACAGTAATTTTAAAGGTTTTGAAATCGTTCTGCAAAAAGGATTCAATAAAATAGATTTTGAAGCATTAAATCAAGGTGATTCTGGTCCCAATACTGCCGAATTCAGAGTTTATGACGATAAAAAGAATCTGGTTTCGGCTAGTGAATGGAATCTTGGAACAGGCTTTAAAGCCACTATTATACTTGTAAAAGAGTAGTTTTTGAGTTCTTTTAGGAGAAAAGATTAAAAAGGATCGGCAGTAACTTTAAATTTTATATCCGCTTTTACTGTTATCTCTTGAGTTAAGGTTTCTCTTGTTGTTACAGATGTACGTATTTTGTAGCTTGAAGCCTTGATGTATTTGTCTAATTTTTGAGAGGTACACGTTAGATTGATCGTATTTGTGGTTGAGCTGATATTATCCAGAAAAGCTAATTCGATTTCATCATCGGCAGTCGTAGAGATATACATGTGAACCGATTTTAAAAAGCTAAATGTTTTATCGGCAGGATTAGTGATACTTAATTTTAATTCTTGCAGTTTTACATCTTTAACTAAATCCACATTAGTGTTGTTGTTACTAAATTCTGAGGTAGAATTGGTTGTAACATCTGGAGTAGCCACTTCAAATGGAGAGTTAAAAGGTAATCCGCTATTTATTTTAAAAGTAGTTTGATCGGAAATAGTAAAAGTCAATAATTTGTCTACTTCACTGCAAGAAGCCGCAATAATTAAAGCCAAAATAACTAGAATTGTAAATTTCTTTGTTTTCATTTTAAGGTTAAATTTATGATTTGGAGTTTTTTTTGCAAAAGTAATCTAACTAGATATACAATCTCATCATTTAACGGTTTTGCCATTGAATTATTATATGAACAGAAATATACATAAATGTTATTTCAATGTCAATGGATGAAAT
The DNA here is from genome assembly GCF_035760125.1 of Flavobacterium sp. Classification (GTDB taxonomy): domain Bacteria; phylum Bacteroidota; class Bacteroidia; order Flavobacteriales; family Flavobacteriaceae; genus Flavobacterium. The sequence continues at coordinate 6,654 of NZ_DASTTN010000263.1, read as the reverse complement.
GTTTTCCAACTATGCCAGTATTCTTGATATACTTTCATTGGTTTAAGCTCATTAATTAAAGGGTTTATTGATTTTCCAAGAAATGTATAGCTGTTTTGTCCATCATTTAATAAATTACCCTTCAAAGTGAATTTTTGTTCCTTGTTATTTCTTTCTAATGCTATAAAACTCTTTTTGTCAATGGCTAAAACCAACACGATTGGTTTATTGTTGATTACATCATAAATGATTCTTTTCTTGACAAAATCATTCCAGTCATATGCTTTGCTTTGATTGTCAATGGTAATGCCAACAACCCATGATTTATCTTTCCATGAAAGAGTATCTCTTCTTGTTAGATTTCCTTTTCTTCTGCCAGATTCATAATTGCTCAAGCTGTCGTACTCCGTTTTGAAATTTTTGTCAACTTGCATGATTAAACTTTTTGGGTTTAAGTCGAGCCATTTTTTTAATGACATCTGATTGCTTTGTAATTCAGGTAAAGATTGCCCTTTTAATGTTCCTGCAATTGCTTCTCCAGTAGCTTGTCTCCACCAGCTTTTGGTTGTTTTGTCTTCAAACATAGCATTAAAATGATCCATACCCACTAATCTAAAAGTTTCTTTTTTACCATTTACTATTGGCTCAAAAACACGGCCAGTTCTGCAAACGGTACAGTAGGTTACAAGTATTGGATGTTGGGAAATAGTGTCAAACACTTGGTGGTGGTATCCTAAAAATTGTATTGGATAAGCTCTGGATTCTCCTTTGTAAGTGATACCAATTACTATTCGGCTTGTGTCAACTTTACTTTTTGAAGCGTCACTCATTTTTAGATTATTGGTTTGATGAAACATGGAGTCTGCGGCCATGATATAATTTGTAGCATATCCAATTCCAATAGCAATAACTAAAAATATAAGGGAGAAAATTTTTGATTTTTGAAAAGCAGCTTTGAAACCATAAAGTAACATCAGAATAAAAACTATTCTAAAAATCCATCTCCAAGAATATAGAAAATAGGCTAAATCAATACTGTTCATTTCTTGACTTCCAGGCATTGGCATAATAAAATAAACATTTGCAATTTCAAATAATAATAACCCGAGTATACCGAAGTAATAGATTTTTTTTGCCATAATGTGTAGATTTGAATTTAATTAATAGTAGGTTTTGGTTTTTTATAATTAGATGTAAATTGGATAATCTTTGTTTTTTGTTGGTTTTTATTGAATTTTTTTAACTCTTTTGCTTAAAATAAAGAAAAGTTATTCGATAAAAATAAAATAAAAATTTTTCAAAATACAATTTTTCAAATCCGAATATATAAAGTATTTTTGCGCATGCAACACAACGTACTTATTTTAGATTTCGGATCGCAATATACACAGCTTATTGCGCGTAGAGTTCGCGAATTAAATATATTCTGCGAAATTTTTCCTTACAATCATTTTCCGAGTGATTTATCAAGTTATAAAGCCGTAATTCTTGGAGGAAGCCCTTTTTCTGTTAGAGGAGAAGATGCACCACATCCAGATTTATCACAAATTAGAGGTAAGCTTCCTATGCTGGCCGTTTGTTACGGAGCACAATATTTATCTCATTTTAGTGGAGGCGAAGTAGCAGCTTCTAATACTAGAGAATATGGTAGAGCCAATTTATCTTATATAAAAGAAGATGAAACTTTCTTTGATGGTGTTTCTGAAAACAGTCAAGTTTGGATGAGCCACAGTGATAGTATTAAAGTATTGCCAACGAATGGAGTAAAACTAGCAAGTACTCATGATGTGGAATTTGCTGCTTACAAAATTGAAGGAGAAACGACTTACGCTATTCAATACCATCCTGAAGTTTTTCACTCTACAGATGGTTCAAAAATGCTTGAGAATTTCTTGGTAAAAATTGCCGAGGTTCCACAAAATTTTACACCAAATGCTTTCGTTGAAGAAATTGTAGCTGAAATGAAAGAAAAAATCGGAAACGACAAAGTTGTTTTAGGTCTTTCAGGAGGTGTGGATTCAACAGTAGCAGCCGTTTTATTAAATAAAGCGATTGGTAAAAATCTGTATTGCATTTTTGTAAATAACGGATTGCTTCGTAAAAATGAATTCCAAAGCGTTTTAGATCAATACGAAGGAATGGGTTTGAATGTAAAAGGAGTAGATGCTTCTCAACGTTTTTACGATGCTTTAGCTGGGGTTAGTGATCCAGAATTGAAAAGAAAAGCAATTGGGAATGCCTTTATCGAAGTTTTCGATGACGAATCACATAAAATTGAAGATGTTACTTGGTTAGCACAAGGAACTATTTATCCTGACGTAATCGAATCAGTTTCTGTAAAAGGTCCATCGGCTACAATTAAATCACACCATAATGTAGGTGGTTTACCGGATTATATGAAACTTAAAATTGTTGAACCTTTGCGTATGCTTTTCAAAGATGAAGTACGTAGAGTAGGAGCTACATTAGGAATTGATCCAGAATTATTAGGAAGACACCCTTTTCCAGGACCTGGATTGTCTATTCGTATTTTAGGAGATATTACTTTAGAGAAAGTGCAAATTTTACAAGATGTTGATAAAGTTTTTATTGACGGATTGAAATCTTGGGGATTATACGATAAAGTTTGGCAAGCAGGAGCCATTTTATTACCTGTAAACAGTGTTGGAGTAATGGGCGATGAGCGTACTTACGAAAAAGTTGTTGCCCTAAGAGCTGTAGAATCTACAGACGGAATGACAGCAGACTGGGTACACCTTCCTTATGATTTCTTGATGAAAATATCTAATGATATTATCAATAAAGTAAAAGGAGTTAATCGTGTAGTTTACGATATAAGTTCAAAACCACCAGCAACAATTGAGTGGGAATAATATAATTTTTTTAACATTAAGTCGTTACATTTGTAACGACTTAATTTTTAAAATTATATTTATGAAAGGACTTTTAAGAGTTTTATTATTTATCGGTTTTGTTTCAAATGTCTCTTTTGGACAGCAATCTGCAACAAAACACACTGTTTTAAAAGGCGAAACTATCCCCCAAATCGCTCAAAACTACAACACTACTCCTTCTGAAATTTATAGACTTAATCCAGAAGCCCAAAATGGAATAACAGAAAACCAAATTCTTTCCATTCCAGAATTACTCTTACAATCCAAAAATACAATTATTCATACTGTTGCTCCAAAGGAGACTTTGTTTGGGCTAGCAACAAAATATAATGTCAAAGTTGAAGCCATTCAAAGTGCAAATACTGTTGCTCTCGCCAATGGATTGCAAGTAGGGCAACAATTAGTTATTCCGCAAGATAATACTCAGAAAACAGAAACAGGTGTTGCAAAAAATACTCATTTAGTTCAGGCTAAAGAGTCATTATTCAGCATTGCCAGACTTTATAATGTATCTGTTGAAGATTTAGATAAAACCAATGCTGATATTTTAAAAGGAGGCTTGCAAGTAGGACAAGAAATTAAAATACCAAACAAAAAGAAAACACTTGACGGTAGAGTGAGAGTTATCAATGCCGAAACTGTTTTTTATGTGGTAAAAGCCAAAGAAACGAAGTATTCTATAGCAAAACAATTTGGAATAACTGTAGAGCAATTGGAATCTCAAAATCCAGAAATTGTAAACGGATTGACTGAAGGAAATAAATTGGCTATCAATGTAAAAGAAGTGAAGCCAACCAATGAAAATGAGGAGTTAATGCTTGCATTGGCAGAAAAACAAGTTGTGGTCGAAAAATCCAAAGCGAATGCCAAAGAAATTAACAGCCTTAAAGAAAAACTCGTATTACAAGAAGAAATCAATCAAAAGGTAATTAATGTAAATGGTCTTTTGGTGAATCTGAAAGAAATTGATAATACGAAAGAAGGTTCAGCCGAAAAACTTAAATTAGTTTTGGAGGCCAATAAAAATATTCAAGAAATTCTTTTGGTCAAATTGGATTCATTGGTAAAAACGATGGGTAAAGATTTGAATGATTTGAAAAAAACAGAATTAGTTGATCTTGATGAATCCATCCGTTTGCAAAAAATATCTAATGAAAATATCCAAAAGACGAATGAATTGTCTCAACAACTTAAAAAGCAATTGGCAGAAAATAGAAAAGTATATTCTGGTTTGATGGACAAAGCGGAGCGAATTGTTGTGGAAGAGAATCAGGAATACAAGAAAAGTATCAGGGAAAACAGTAAAGCAAAAGCAGATCCAAAGACTGTGAAATTCACTCCAGTGGATTTGAAGAACATGGAAATGGAACAAAAAACTCGTGATTTGAACAACATGAAGTTGATTACAAAATTGGATTCCTTAAATAATGAGAGTAAATCAGAATTGAAATTACATATCAGTAAGGCTACTTTTTATAGTAAACAAGCTCGTTTGTTTGATGATAATTTGGCTAAATTAAAAAATCAAAGTTATCAAAATAAAGCACATGAATCTCAAACTAAGGCTAAAACAGGAGTAGCGTCTAAGTCACTTACTTTGGATCAAATTAAAAAAGAATTGGCTAAACAACCAACTAAAGTTAAAGCAATTAAAATTGAAAAAGTTGAAGGAATAAAGGATTTAAAATCTGGATATTATGTTGTAGTGGGTAACTTTCAAGACGCAACTGAAAGAGATGCTTTAATTAGAAAATTAACCGATTCTGGTTTCTTAGATGCTAATTTTTTCTACAATATGAACATACTTTCGTATTATGTTTATTCAAAAATGATTGCTACCAAAGAAGAAGCGCAATACGAGTGTATACAAAAACAAGGAAAGCCACTTTTTGGAAAATCATTTATTGCGAATGTAATTTCGGATAATTCAATTAAGGAATAAATTAACAACGATAGAAAGAATATTTGTTATAAAGACAGTATTTTTACTGAAATTAAAAACACACATGAACCTCGCTAATATGAACTATTTTTCAGTAGTATTTTGTACTATTTTATTTTCAGTTACTTCAAGTTTTTCGCAAGAAAAAATAGATAAATATGTTGTTGCTAAAGGAGAAACAGTAAACCAAATTGCTCAAAAATTTAAAATCACTCCTTACGAAATTTATAAACTCAATCCAGATGCACAAAACGGCGTGAAGCCTAATGGTGTATTGTTGATTCCAAAAAGTAATGGGAAAAACAATGTGACTCCAGTAAAAACAGCAAAGCAACTTCCAAAAACACATGTAGTGGTTGCCAAGGAAACTTTATTTGGGATTGAAAATAAATACGATGTAACTGATGAAGCTTTGAAAAAAGCCAATCCAGATCTTGAAAAATATGGTTTGCAGGTAGGTCAAGTTTTGAATATTCCTTCTAAAAATAATCCAAAAACTACTGTAGCTGCAAAGAATGTAGCAATTTATCATACGGTGCAACCAAAAGAAACTAAGTATTCGATAGCCAAGCAATATGATATTACTATTGAAGAATTGGAACGAAAAAACCCTGAGATTGTTGCTAATTTAACTGTTGGATTTGAGTTGTTGATAAAAGGAAATGGACCTAAACCAGTAACTAAAATTGTTCCTGCCGAAGCAAAAGTTACGGGTGAAAAACATGTAACTGTCAGTGTTCCTGAACCAGTAAACTATATTGATTATACGGTAAAACCAAAGGAAACATTTTATAGTTTGTCTAAAATGTTTGGATTAACTCAACAGCAATTAATTGAATTGAATCCAATTTTGTCAGCTGGTGTTCAAGAAGGAATGGTTTTGAAAGTGCCGTCAAAATCAAATCAAATAGCTGTAAATTCGACAAAACAAAAAGTTGTTTTGACCAAAAAAAGTAGTCAGGATAAAAAGACTTTGGTATTGTTGTTACCTTTTAATATTGCCAAAAATGGTGGAGATACAATCAGTTCTACTGTCAATCGATTGAACAATGATAAATTTCTGAATATGACTTTAGATTTTTATTCGGGTGCTATGATGGCGATAGATTCTGCTAAACAGGTTGGTGTTAATATGGATGTGAAAATTTTTGATTCCAATGAAACCAAAACAACTTCAAATGTTGCTTCTGTTTTTAGTGATAACGGTCTTGCTAATGCAGATGCAGTAGTTGGACCATTTTATCAAAGTAATGTTGAAAAAACTGCTGGTTTATTTGCCCAAAACAATGTGCCTGTAATTTCGCCATTGTCTAAAGATGCCGGTAATCCAATGCCAAATTTATATCAATCAATTGTATCTACATCTGTTTTAAAAACAGCTATGTTTGATTTTTTAACTGCTAAGCAAGGGAATGTAATAGCGGTGATTGATAAGAAAAAAGAAACTATTAGAAAATACATTTTAGAAAATCAAAAAGAAATTAAAATTGCACCATTAACTGCTACAGGCGGTTTGGATGTAGAGAGTTTTAAAAAGTTATTGGTAAAAGACAAGATGAATTATGTTATTTTGGAAACTGCCAATACAGGAATGATTAAATACACTATAAATACGATGCTTGGCGCTATGGCTAATTATCAAGTGCAATTGGTTATTTTGGAACCTAATGAAACTTTGGATACGGACGAAATCAGTTTTGAGAATTTGACCAAGCTTCATTTGATGTATCCTTCTGCAACTCGTGAAAATAATACTCCAGAAGCTCAGATATTCATGCAGAGTTACAGAAAAAAGAATAAAGTTAATCCAAGTACATTTGCTATACGTGGTTTTGATAT
>NZ_DASTTN010000262.1:0-5250 GCF_035760125.1 Flavobacterium sp. | reverse complement strand
CTGATTGTTACCATAAAAAATAGGTGGATTACTTATTCTATCTCTAACCGAATTAACGATAATATCTCTGTCTTTATTTATATCTTCAATTACAGCAGCTAAAGCACCTAATTGATCATTTTCTCTATGTAGATTATTTTTAATAACATCGTGAGCTGTTTTTTTTTCACATACAACGAGGCATTTTAAATTATTGGCTAATGCATTTGTGATTAATGCTGTTAACGACTGACTTTTCCCCGTTCCAGGTGGTCCTTGAATTATTTTTTTTGGTTCAAATCCTAAAGTGCTTAATATTTCTTGTTGACTAGGATCTGTATTTATCGCACTATAAGCTGTCCCTGTAAAAGATTCAATTTTCAATTCATCAAATTGAAAACTATCAGCTTTCTCAATAAGTTTGTCAATATCAGTAATGATACTTTCTTTTTGTGTTCTAAATAAACCGAAGACACCCCCAAAATGAATCCAAGGTAAATTATTCGATCGAGAGTCAATAGTTGCGGCTTCCGGTATATTCACTAAAGGCTCTTTTAATTTTTGCTTCAAATCCTCAATTAGGTTGGATGGCGAATTAGAATTTAATGCCTTTAGTACTTTGTAGCACTCGTCAAGAAGTTCATTTTTATCAATAATGGCATCCTCAAGTAAATCTTCATTGATTTGAGGAATAATAATTCCTTCATCATTTTTTAAAAAAGAAAGTAAGACCTCATTTAAGCCTACGGAGTGGATTTCTTCATCAACAATCTTACCAGTCTCAGCCTTAACTTTATTACGAAGGATTGACCATGTATTTATTTTGTTGGTTGCTTTTACCAGTTCTAGCTGCCAGATAAAAAGAGGGGCCTTTATGATTTTTTTTGGATCTTGTTTAGAAGGCTTAATCAGAATTGGATAACCAAATCCAAAAGTCTTTATTCCATGTTCTTTGTAGTTATCATCGTTTTCAATGTTTAGGGAATTAAGTCTTTTGGAAAGTAGACCAAACTTCTTCTGTTCCTCGGTAGAAATGCTGTTTAAGTCAACATCATCAAAAGTGATTTTAAATTCAAAACAGGATTTTTTTAACAAGGCTTCCAAAAAAGATTCTGCATAATCAGGTTTGATGTAATTCAAGTTTGCAAAATCAAGTCTTGTTGCGAATCGTCCGGGTAATACATTAAGGTGAATTGATTTTGTATTTCCTCCCTTTAACTTGTCTCTTAACGCTTTAAGAAATATTAAATCTGCCATATTATGAATGTTATTATTCTTAAAAGTAATATTTCTTTGATGTATGTTGATGTTTATTTATGAAATAGCCAAGATACTTGTCTCAAAGTGATTAAGATAGTTGTCGTATTTATTAAATTAAGTCATCCACAATATCTGAAAAATCAAATTCATGAATTAATGTGATAGTATGTCCATCTTTTCTGAGACTTAATGCTTTTTCTACTTTTCGTCCATAACAGGAAAATGCCCATGCAGGATTCCCATTATCACCTACTATTAAATAATCTGTTTTTTTACTTATACTTTCTATTGGTATACCCCCGAGTTTTCTAATATCATTTTGTAATGTTTCTCTGTTTCCTCTTTTTAACACACCAGTGATACAAAATGTTTTTCCAGTGAAAATGACATTTGGTTCACTTGTACAAAGTCCTGCAATATTTACATCAGAGGTTTCAGAATCTATTTGCTTTTGAACTACTATGTCTTGTATTTTTACAAATTGATTAAAGTATGCTTTCAAAACTATTCTTTCTTCTTCATCAATTCTATTGTCTGAAAGAATTGACACTATTAGACTTCTTATTTCATCATAAGGGTAGTAGGTACTTAAATGCTCATTTTCTTCAAGCCAGTTATTTAAGTCTATTATTTCTTTATCAGTAATATTTCCATCGGCTAGTATTCCATGACAAAGACCTTGTAGAGTTTGGAGATCTGTTGTTATTGGATTATAATAATAATTATCACTTTCATATTTTTGACATAACCAATACAAATCCTCAATAGTTTCTGTAGGGGGTATTCTATTTGAAACCGTTTCTTCAATGATTGTCATAAACTCATTAAAAGGATTGCGCTTTATTAAATCATTGTGTACAGCTACCCATTTTTTAAGTTCATTAATTTCTTTATCATTAATTTCTTTATCTAAATTGATACCTAATAATATTCCTTTTAAGGAACTAATTGCTTTATCTGCTTGTGATTTAGCGGTATAAATTTTTAATACTTGTTGATCAATTTCTTTCATAAAATATTATTACTAGTTATAAATTTAAGCTTAGTATCTGATTATAAAAATGTGCACAACTATTCCTTAGCAATTTATTTAAAATAAGGATAGATATTACAAAAAGCGATAGAAAATATTGAATTAATGTAATAAAAATTCTAGTTATTGAAAATCCTTTGTATATTAACAACCTCTTTTAGTACTAGGCAGTTTTAGTTTTGATAATAAGGTAGTCTATAAAATAATAAAAAAAAACTCCAGAAAACCAAGCTTGGTAAGGCCTACAAAAGTTACAAATGTGTCTATGAATCGCTCCTGATTATCAGTACTTATGGCGTCTTCTAAACTTGAAATACGCATCTGATGGCGGGAAATTCCTATGATATGATGTATTCTTAAAAATACGAAAATTCCTGTTTTGACACAACTTTTTGTTATATTTGGTGATATACAAACGGAGTTTTTTTTCACAGGCTGACGTTAGCAGCAATATTTAAGAACGTATCTAATTAAACGAGAAATGAATAACTTTAACATATTACGCTTGTGCTGTTTGATACAAGACAGAGATGCACAAGACTTAAAAAGAACGGCTCTTTCAGTTATATTTGAAACGCTATATGAAACAGATAATGCTGAAATGTCAGCTGATGAATTATTTGCTGCAACTAATGAAAAGTTCAACACGGCGTTAGAAAAAGATTTTTTTGATAATTTATTAGTTAAATCAAACTCATTTATTTTAACGACAACTCAATCTTCGCCTCTTGTAAGACTTACTCCTGAAAAATTTGATGAAATTGACAAAAATGTTTCGGAATATTCAATAGATCCACATATCGAAAAGTTTTTAGAAAAAAGAAAATTGCCCCTTTCTAAAAAAGAAAAAATAATAGAAATCCTATTTCAATCAATTTATGAAAACATCTATACATTTACTCCTGACAAAATTGAAACATTAATTCCACAAAACATTTCGGAAAAATTAGAACAATCAGATTTAGATATCTTCAATGATTTTTTAGAATATGATAATCACGAAAAAAATAGATGCTTATATAACCATTTTGCAAAAGCAATTGAGTTCGCCATTTTAACTTCCGGTAAAGGAGTTACTCAATTCTCTGAAAATATTTATAAAGACAAAAGCTACCTTCTCGATACTAACATAATCTTTAGATTGATTGGGGTGGGGGGAGAAGAAAGAAGACTTACCACTGAGCAATTGATGAAAGATTGTATTAATCAGGGCATACAATTTGAATATTCGCACCACACGTTATTAGAACTTAATAAAAAATTGGAGCAATGCGTAATTGAGATCAGTCGGGCAGAAAAAAGCAACAAAATAGCACTTGTTGAAAATGTCTTAGAAAATAATCCTCATTTATTCAATGACGATTTTATAACACAATACTGTAATTTACGAATTGCAAAAATAGTCAATAGCCCAGAACAGTATGAAATCGAAATGAAAAGTCGATTTAAAATTTTATGTACTGAATTAAACATTCAGAAAACCAATCATAAAATTAGCATCGAAGCTTCTCGTGGAAATTCTTATGGTCTATTCTTAATGAAAAAGCGAAAAGAGATTAATGAACATTATAGATATTCAATACATCAAGCAAAAGTAGACGCAAATAATATTTTGTATGTTAGGGAACGACGTGGTGGAAATAATTATAATTATGCTGACGTTAAATCCTTTTACTTAACAACAGATAGAGGTTTAAATAGGATCTTATCTGCTGAAAAAGAAAATTTAGTTCCAGAAACTATACTACCTTCTCAGCTATTTATAATTCATAATCCTATATCAAGTAACGGTGATAAAGAACCTGATTATAAAACTTTTTTTAGATTTTTGAAAAGGAGAACCTCCGAGTTTAAATTGCGTGGTAAAGATGTTCTTCATTACATCACACAAGCTCGCATGTTTTCAACTGATGAAAAGGTAATCAAATCAGTCATTGAAACATATTCTGATCAACGATATAAATATTCTATCTCAGATTCTGTCGAAGAAGGAACACTATTAAGTTTCAAAGACTTTTCAGCTACATTTTTCGATAAGAAAAATGCAGAATTAAAAGATACAAAGCAAAATTATGATATTATTCTCTCAGAATCTGAAAAGGAATTTTCAACAGTTATTTCTAAATCTAAAAATGTTGTTAAAATAATAGATTTTTTTTTAACACTTATAGTAATTCCAGGAATTGCACTAACGTTAAAATTCGTCACTAAGCTTGATAGCTCATATATTGTTATATTTCTTTTGATTGCGGAAGCAATAAAATTTATCGTTTCATCAAGAACTAATTTTTTAAAAAATATATGGTTGAGTTTAGCTAAATATTTTGCTCAAAAAACTTCTTATTATAAGTTGTCAAAAAATAGAGATTTTTTAAACAGGATTGAAGATAAAATAAATGGAAGTTCTGATAACATTTGGAAATAAATACTACTGCTTACAAGTGCTACAACGGATTTGGTCAATTAGCTTAAAGGAAAGTTGGTTTGCCTCCGGCCGGTTCGGCTTTCAGCCTCGGGTTGTATTTGTAAAGATTTGCTTCGCCTGTTCGCTATCGCTCGGGTGGCGAATCCGAGAATAGGGCTTAATTTAGTCCCAAACCCGATGTAGTACCAGAACGTTGGCAGTAACCGAGTGACGCAACTGTATAGCAGTTGACAGGAGTAACAATTAGATATTGAATGACTGCCCTCATTGCAATGTAAATTTGACAAGGAACAAAATTTTAATAAAATAAAGATATGCTGACAAACGTAAATCCAAAAATGCCGATGCGGAACAAGACCGCAACAAAAGATTTCTATATAAACAAGTTAGGATTTCGGAACGTGGGAAGTTCTGATTATGATGGATATTTAATGGTTGAAAAAGACAACATAGAAATCCACTTTTTTGAGTTTAAAGAACTTGGGCCGAACGAAAACTACTCAGGAGTTTACATCCGAACCAATAACATTGACAGTTTGTATCAATCATTGTT
>NZ_DASTTN010000261.1:0-3087 GCF_035760125.1 Flavobacterium sp. | reverse complement strand
TTCAAAACCCAAACGGGTTTCGTCTTGCTCGATTCTTAATCTTTTACCTGTGTCTCCTTGTCGTTTTAGTGATAATAATTGTTCCCAGTTCATAATATGTTTTTCGGATTTGTTTTCAAAGATAGAGAAATAGATAGATTTTAAAAACAAAAGTGGTTTTGTAATAAGTGTAAATGCCTTTAAAAACGACAGGTTTTCTTTATATTACAACAGTTGTTTGCGTGAGGGATAGAAGCTAGCTACCAAAGTAGTGCGGATAGCCCGACGTCGTTGAGGAAAGGGGCTGTATAAGCGGTGTCATAAGTAAGCCCCTTTTCTCAACGGAGGCACGTCCAGATTATCACTATTTCATCAAATCGCCAATGCCGTGCTGTGTTTTATTTCCCCCATAACAAAAACACTCTGGGTATTCCCAATATTCTCAATAGTCGAGAGTTTGTTCATTACAAAATCCTGATAACTGGACATATCTTCGACCAGGATTTTCAACATAAAATCATAATCACCCGCAATGTTATAGCATTCTATAATTTCTGGAAGTGCGACTATGTCTTTCACAAAATTGCTCCCCACGTTTTTGGCGTGTTCCTTGAGCCGAACATTGCAAAAAACGGTCATCCCAAGATTCATTTTTTTCTTGTCCAACAAAGCTACATACTTCATTATATATCCATCGCGCTCCAGTCGCTTGATGCGCTCGTAAACGGGAGTTACGGTTAAGAATAGTTGGCTGGCCAGCTCTTTTATGTTGATATTGGAGTTTTCCTGTAGCTGTTTTAAGATTTGTAAATCAACATTATCAATATTTTCCATGGTTTTTATTACTGTTAGAATTCAATTACAAAATTTAATTTAGCACAAATTACTACAAAACTAAAACAATACACATTATTTTACTGAAATATACAACTAATTTAATATTAATTACCAAACTATATAATTTTGCTCAGTAATAAATACTGAAAGAAAATGAAAACAAACAATTTAGGTTACCCACGAATTGGCAGCAACAGAGAATTAAAAAAAGTGAATGAGCTGTATTGGGCCAACAAAATTTCGGCTGAAGATTTATTGACCACAGCTGCAACAATCAGAAAGCAAAATTGGCAATTGCAAGCGGGCAGAGGGATTGATTTAATTCCTTCCAATGACTTTTCCCTTTATGACCAAGTATTGGATTTGACGCTGATGCTGGGTGCGATTCCAGAACGTTACCAAGAATTTGCCAAAACAAACAATTCTCTTGATTTGTATTTTGCCATGGCGAGAGGTGCTCAAAAAGCAGGACAAGATGTTGTAGCAATGGAAATGACCAAATGGTTTGATACAAACTATCATTATATTGTTCCTGAGTTTACAAAAAATCAAAAATTCGAATTGTTTTCGACCAAAATAATTGCAGAATTCATTGAGGCCAAAAAACTAGGAATTGCAACAAAGCCTGTACTTATTGGACCTGTTTCTTATTTATTGCTCGGGAAAGAAAAAGAAGACGGTTTTCACAGAATTGATCTTATCGATAAATTACTTCCTGTGTATTTTGATATCCTGAACGCATTACAAACCGAAGGAGCTGAATGGATTCAACTAGATGAGCCATTTCTGGCATTGAATTTAACCGATAAAGAACGTAATGCCATCACTCGTGTTTATAATGAAATCAACAAAAATTTCCCTTCGCTAAAAATAGTTCTAACCAATTATTTCGACTGTTACGGAGAAAATCTGGAAACTGTTTTGGCTTTACCGGTACACACTTTACATTTGGATTTGGTGCGTTGTTCGTCTCAGTTGGATGATATTTTAGAGTCTAAACTCTTCTCCAAAGACACTACACTTTCCCTTGGAGTTGTTGACGGAAGAAACATTTGGAAAAATGATTTCAAAAAATCATTAGCTACTATCAAAAAGGCAACAGATGCCCTAGGCAACGACAGAATTATGATTGCTCCATCTTGCTCGCTTATCCACAGCCCTTGCGATTTGGATCTAGAAACCAATGACGACACCTTGACTCCCGAAATCAAACAATGGTTGGCATTCGCCAAACAAAAAATCGAAGAGGTGACACTTTTAAAATCTTTTGCTTCGAATGAACAAGAAGCTGAAAGTTCATTGCGATTCATTGAAAACACCGTTGCCAATGAAAACCGAAAAACATCCAAACTAATACACAACCCTGCCGTAAAAAGCCGTGTAAATTCAATCACAACAAAGGATTCAAAAAGAGAAAGCACATTTGCCATTCGAAGAAAAAAACAAATAGACGTGTTGAATCTCCCTTTGTTCCCAACCACAACAATTGGTTCTTTTCCGCAAACAACCGAAGTAAGAAGCTGGAGAGCCAAATTCAAAAAAGGAGAATTAAACCAAGAACAATACAATGATTTACTTCAAAAAGAAACCGAAGAAACGATTCGTTTTCAGGAAGAAACCGGTATTGATGTTTTAGTTCACGGAGAATTCGAGCGCAATGATATGGTGGAATACTTTGGCGAGCAGTTAGACGGATTTACCTTTACCAAAAATGGTTGGGTACAAAGTTATGGTAGCCGTTGTGTGAAACCACCCGTGATTTACGGTGACGTTTCCCGTCCAAATCCTATGACAGTAAAATGGGCACAATTTGCTCAATCGCTTACACCAAAATGGGTAAAAGGAATGCTAACCGGTCCTGTAACTATTTTGCAATGGTCATTTGTGCGTAACGATCAACCACGTTCTGAAACCTGCACACAAATTGCTTTGGCCATACGTGATGAAGTAGTCGATTTAGAAAAAGCAGGAATCAAAATCATTCAAATTGACGAACCTGCAATTCGAGAAGGATTACCATTGCGCAAAGAAGAATGGGATACTTATCTGGACTGGGCAATAAAAGCCTTTAGAATTTCGGCCAGTGGCGTAAAAGACGACACCCAAATTCACACCCACATGTGCTACAGTGAATTCAATGACATTATCCAAAACATTGCCGATATGGATGCCGATGTGATTACCATAGAATGTTCACGTTCGCAAATGGAATTACTGGATGTTTTTGCCGATTTTAAATACCCTAACGAAATAGGCCCTGGAGTTTACGAC
>NZ_DASTTN010000260.1:0-6144 GCF_035760125.1 Flavobacterium sp. | reverse complement strand
TTGGTAGTAGATGTGCTAGTTGCAGGAGCATCTTGACTCCATGAAGTACTAAACACAATTAATAAAGTCAGTTGAAACAAGACTCTAATACAATTGTTTTTCATAAGGTAAATTTTAATTGATTTTTATTGGGGGTAATATATAATTAGCATGTCAGCAACGATATTTGAAACCATTTTCTTTATGCTTATTTCATAAAATTTGTGTTTCTAAAGCAAATTAATGGAAAAAAAATCAGATTTCAGCTTAAAATTAAGAATTTGATTGATTTTATGCTCCAAATATAATCTCAATTTTCTTTCTTAAAACAAGAATTATAAAATATCTTTACAACACTAATTTTAACAACAAAAAACAACTATTATTGTGACCACAACTATATCCAACTCCTATTTAACTGCTCAAATAAAACATACTGGAGCCGAATTATGTTCCTTAAAAGACAATTTCAACAAAGAATATATTTGGAGTGGAAATCCAGCCTTTTGGGGAAAGCACTCTCCTGTTTTATTTCCAATTGTAGGTACCCTAAAAGACAATTCATACCAACATGACAATATTCAATATCAATTATCCCGACACGGTTTTGCTCGTGAAATGGAATTTGAATTAATTGACAAACAAGAAAATAGCGCTACTTTTTCATTAGTTACATCTCCAGAAACCAAAGAGAGATACCCATTTGATTTTGATTTACACTTAATTTATACTTTGGAAAATAAATCTTTAATAATAGAGTATAAAGTGTTCAATAATGGGGAATCAAAAATGCCATTTTCGATTGGAGCACATCCAGCATTTGATTTACCTGGGGATTTTGAAAATTACAGTTTGGCTTTCGAGAAAAAGGAAACTTTAAACTATTATTTATTGAAAGATGGTTTGATTTCGGATACTACAGATGAATTACATTTGGACAAAAATGAATTGCATTTGAATTATGACCTTTTTGCAAATGACGCTTTGGTTTTCAAAAAAATAGATTCCAAATCGATAACCATTTTGGAAAAATCCAAACCGTTTTTGAAAGTAAGCTATTCCGATTTTCCGGATTTAGGAATCTGGACTCCGTCAAATGCGCCTTTTATATGTATAGAGCCTTGGTTTGGCTATTCCGACACTGTGGATAAATTTGGAAATCTTTTTGAAAAGGAAGGCATTCAGATATTGGAAGCAAACGCCACTTTTCATTCTGCTTTCAGTATTGAAATTCTCTAAACTAATAACAATTGAACGTTATGCTAGAAATTAATTTTTTACCATTCCCCATATTAAAAACCCAACGTTTACTATTACGACAAGTAGGTGCAAATGATGCGAATGATATTTTGTCTTTGCGTTCGAATGACGAAGTCATGAAATACATTCCGAGACCTTATCTCAAGAGCAAAGAAGATGCCTTGGAACTTATTGCCATGTTTGATGATAAAATAGAAAACGGTATTGGTATCAACTGGGGTATTTATTTTCTTGACGAACCTGAAAAACTCATTGGAATTATTGGTTATTACCGAATGAAACCTGAACATTACAGAGCCGAAGTGGGCTACATGATATTCCCAAAACACAATGGAAAAGGAATCGTATCGGAAGCATTACAAAAGGTTATAGAATATGGATTTAAAGAAATGCAACTGCATTCCATAGAAGCTATTTTAGATCCTGAAAATATAGGTTCCGAAAAGGTTTTACTAAAAAATGGCTTTATAAAAGAGGCTCATTTATTGGAAAATGAATACTACGAAGGTCGTTTTCTTGATTCAATGATCTATTCACTTTTGAATAAATAATTTTAATGTCGGTTAATCTATAATTGCTTCAATTAAAAAAAAATGATAATCAAAAAAGCAAATATAAATGACAATGAAATTTTGACAGAAATAACAAAAAAGTCAAAAGCCTATTGGGGATATTCCGAAGAACAAATTTTAAAATGGAATAATAACCTAACCATTTCCAAAGATTATATTGAAACCAATTGTGTCTTCATATTGTTAAATGACAATAAAATAGTTGGTTATTATTCTTATATCATAAAAGAGGCAAAGAATGTAATTCTTGACAACTTATTTATTTTGCCAGAATATATTGGAAAAGGGTTTGGGAAATATTTGATGGACGATTTTTTAAACCGAATGAAAAACGAAAAATTTGAAAAGATAACTCTAGATTCTGAGCCAAATACTGAAAAATTTTATCTAAAAATTGGATTCAAAAAAATTGGAGAGTTCGAAACTTCAATAAAAAATAGGTTTATGCCAATTATGGAAATGTGTCTTTAAAATAGCATATCAAAAAACAACCACAGTCAAAATGGATTTAGACAACCAAAAAGAATATTGGAACGAAGTTGCTGAAATCAAAACTTTCACACATCCAATAGACACTGAATTAATAAATCAATTTTTAAACAAACAAAGTATAATTGTTGACTTTGGGTGTGGATACGGAAGAATAGTAAAAGAATTGACAGATTTAGGGTTTGAAAATGTTTTAGGATTTGACACTTCCAAAGAATTAATTGCGAGGGGAATATCAGAAAATAATCTTTCCCTTTACCATATTGAAAATCCAACTGATCTGAGACTTGAAGACAATTCTGTTGATTGCATTATTCTTTTTGCTGTTTTGACTTGCATACCTTCCAATGAAGGACAGAATAGTTTAATGAATTTACTGTTGTCCAAACTTAAAAAAGGAGGCATAATCTATATAAGCGATTACTATATTCAAGAAAAATCAGTTGAAGTTGAGCGATATGAATATTTAAATGGAGACGAAAACAATTTTGGTGTTTTCAAACTTCCAGAAGGAGCAACGTTTCGCCATCACACGAAAGAATGGATTAAAATATTGACGAAAGATTTTGAAACTTTACTAGAAAACCCTCTAATTGTAAAAACAATGAATGGAAACATTGCTAATGGATTTCAGATAATAGGTAAAAAATAATTTCTCAATCTTCTTATGAAAACCAATGCCCTAGCCCTGATAGAAGTGGAAATCCTTTTACTTTTCTTTTAAAAGTAAAAGATTGAAACGGATAGCAGGATTAAGCTCCTAATCATTTGGATTGTATTTTCGGAATAGTTTTTAGATACAGCTCTTCGACTTGTTTTCTGGCCCAATCGGTTTTTCGTAAAAAGGTGAGACTTGATTTTACACTTGGGTTTTTATTGAACGATTTAATTTTAACCAATTCTCCTAAGGTGTCAAATCCATAATATTCCACTAATGTTTCCACTATTTTTTGGAGTGTGACTCCATGAAGCGGATCTTTTGACTGTTGCTTTTCCATGATGCAAATTTATAGCATTTTCCTAAAAACAATTGGTCTTTCATTAATTAGTTCCTAAATTTGCCCAACTATGCAAAAAACCGTCAACATACTCAATAAAAGAGCTCGTTTCGATTATGAAATCCTTGAAACCTATACCGCTGGAATTGTTTTGGCTGGAACCGAAATCAAATCCATTCGTTTAGGAAAAGCGAATATTACAGAAAGTTTCTGCGAATTTAGCGGAAATGAACTTTTTGCAATCAATACTTACATTGAAGAATACACTTTTGGGAATCAATTTAACCATAAGGCGCGTAGTGAGCGCAAATTGCTTTTGAACAAAAGAGAATTAAAAGGACTGGCTCGAAGTGTACAAGCCAAAGGTCTTACAATTGTTCCGCTAAAATTGTTTACCAATGAAAAGGGTTTGGCGAAACTACAAATTGGGCTTTGCAGAGGTAAAAAAACATACGACAAAAGGGAATCACTTAAGGAACAGGACACTAAAAGAGATCTGGACAGAATAAAAAAGGATTATTAAAGCAAATCCTGTCAAAATTTTATTTCATTTCATCGTTTTTATTTTCAAATTATAATTACTTTTACTTACATTATAACTAAAAAACAAACAACTATGAAAAAATTATTTATCACTTTAATCTGTGTATGCTTAGCTAGTTGAGGAAGTAATACATCAATTGTATCCAGTTGGAGAGACCCAAATGCAACGCTTGCCAAAGAAAATTTCCAAAAAGTATTAATTGTTGCATTAGCAAAAGATGAAAGTACTAGAAGATCAACTGAAAACAGGATTGCTTCCATAAACCCGAAAATTCTAAATCCTTCCTACAATTATTTGAACCAACAAAATTTAAATCTTACTCAGGAACAAAAAATAAGTATTGTACAATCAGAAGGGTTTGACGGAGCTATTACTATGCGTTTCATTAAAGCGGATAAAGAAACACAGTATGTTCCCGGAACAACAAACTACTATAGCGGTATGGGATATCCTGGCATGGGATATGGCTATGTAGGTGGTTACGGTATGGGTTACGGTGCAGGATTTGGTGGATGGTACGGTGCATATGCTCCGGCTTACTATTCTCCAGGATACTACCAAGAAAACACTTATTACTACATCGAAACCAATATTTTTGACTTGAAAAACAATAAACTTGTTTGGAGTGCTACTACAAAATCACTTGATGTATCTGATGTAAACACTACTGTTGATGAAATCATGGAAGCCTGTGTGAAACAAATGAGGGCTGATGGTTATATGGCTCCAAAATCAAAATAAAATATATTTATTTCCCTAAAAGGATTTAAACTAAAAAGCAACACTAAAAATTTAAGTGTTGCTTTTTTTTATTGAGTATAGTTATTTATCTACCGAAAAATCTACCAAAAAAACCTCTGCTTTCTTCATCCTCATCCTCAATTTCTCCAACAATGACTGCTTGAGGTACTTGCTGAATTTGCTGAACTTTTTCATTTTCAACCATTAGCTTAGTAATATAATCAACATAACTAAGTCTTTGCTCTTCTAAAAAACCAATCAAGTATTTCTCGCTGGCATTAATACCGCTGACTTCTTCAATCTGCGATAGCTTTTTATACAAAGGTTCAATGTATTTTGTGATTACGTCTTGCGGAACTGCTTTTCTTCTGGCTATATAATTAACAATATTTCCGCTTTCATCTCTTGAATATTCAAAATTGGTAATTACCCAATAATATCTACCCGACTTCGCTAAATTTTTCACAATTCCGTGAAACTGATTTCCTTTTTGAATGTTATCCCAAAGCACCTTGAAAATAATCTTAGGCATATCTGGATGTCTAATAATATTATGGGGTTTGGCCATTAACTCATAATCCTCATAACCACAAACATCCACAAAAACTTCATTAGCATACTCAATAGTACCGTACAAATCCGTTTTACTCATAATTGTCTGCGTTTTATCCCAAGACACCTCTTTATCTATTGGAATTGGTCCTTTGCTAATTTCTCTTTCTTCGTTCATACCTTTTTTTAATTTATTAAACAATTCTTGTATTACAAGTATTTTACTGACTAATACTTGCTTAAACAAAGGTAAAATACCAATTTTATCAAAAATATGATAATAATCAGTTTCGCCAATATTAACGAAATCGATATATTTTAGTAAAAGATCAATTGTAAGAAGAGATTCCTTTTCTTTTATGCGTTATATAATTAAAACACTATAAATAAACAATTTAACATATAAAAAAATAAACCATTCACAGCGTGAATGGTTTATTGTAAAATTTATTAAGATCGGAAAAATTTAATTTTTATCTTCTAATAAAGGAACAAAACGAAACTCTCCAAATTCATGTTTTTCAAATTGCGTTTCATTGACGCGTATTAACAGCGTCATAATTTGGATATCCTCCCCTAACGGAATCACAAGCCTTCCTCCTATTTTGAGCTGAGCCATCAAAGCTTGCGGAATTATTGGAGCACCTGCTGTCACAATAATACTATCAAATGGCGCGTGATTTGGCAAACCTTTATATCCATCTCCAAAAGAAAGATGCTTAGGACGTATTCCAAGTTTAGGCAATAAAGCAGATGTTTGTTTGAACAACTCATTCTGCCTTTCTATACTAAAAACTTGTGCCCCCATCAAACATAAAACAGCCGTTTGATACCCAGAACCGGTACCAATTTCCAAAACTTTATGTCCTTTTTTTACTTCTAATAACTGGGTTTGAAAAGCAACAGTATAAGGTTGGGATATAGTCTGACCCGCAGCAATAGGAAAAGCCTTATCTTGATAAGCATAATCTTCAAAACTTGAATTTAAAAATAAATGACGTGGGATTTT
>NZ_DASTTN010000259.1:0-7960 GCF_035760125.1 Flavobacterium sp. | reverse complement strand
CCAGGTACTCATATCTCCCGATCCGTTTACAATTCCAGCTTTGATGCCTTTGGCAAGCATCATATCCCTACATTTATCGGTGGCATATCCTTCTCCTAACGCGCCAAATCCAATTTTCATTCCTTTTAGTCTTAGGAAAATGGTAGATTCTACACTATCTAAAACTATATTTTTGTACCCCACTTTTTCTACTGATTTTTTAATCGCTTCGGGAGTTGGCATCGCGGTCATTGAACCGTCAAATTTCCAGATTCTATCCATCGCCGCAAAACTGATGTCAAAACCTCCATTAGTTATTTCTGAAAATCGAATTGCCCTTTGTGTCAGTTCAAAAACTTCTCTGTCTACTTTCACGGGGCGAATGCCTGCATTTTGATTCACTTCCGAAATTTGTGTGGTAGGTTTCCAATCGGATATTAAATATTCTATTCTCGAAATTTCGGCAATAACTGCATCAATATTTTGTTCCGCTGATAATGAATCCTGAGCTACAATCGTAATGTCGAAACGGCCTCCCATAAGTAAGGTGGTTCTTTTTCGCAAGACCTGACTGTTGCTTGTTAAGCTACAAACGAATAAAAAAAGAAAGAGAAATTTGTATTTCGTGATCATATTAAAATTTAAAATAGCATAAATCAAGTGATTATTTATACTAATAACAATCCGTTAGAACTTGTCCTTTGGTTTTGTAATCTGCAATTCCAGTAGTCGTTTTGGCTAAACATAGTTGATCAAGAACAAATTCTACGTCTTTTTGCATAGCCAATGAACCGCAAATCATTATAATTCCTCCGTGTGTTAGTAAATCGATGAAAAAGCCAGCATCGCGTCTTATGAGATCCATCACATAATCGTGGTTGGCTTCACGGGATAATGCCAAGTGAAAGCTTTGTAGCTGGTGCTTTTGAATGCTTTCCGAAGTGAATTTTTTATACCCCAAAACAGTTTCTGTTTCCTTTCGAAAGCCAGAATACAAATGAATTTCTGTTTTTTTCTTGTTTTGCTCAATCATTCCTAAAAAAGGAGCAATTCCGGTTCCGTTGGAAATTAGAGCCACTTTGGATGCCTTTTTTTGCAAGTGGAAAGCAGGGTTCTTGATGATTCGCGCTTTTATGACTTCACCTGGTTTAAGATTATATAAAAAGCCCGAACCTAAACCAGAAGGATGCAGTTTTACCACCAATTGTATGTTGCCGTTGTGATTTCCGATAGAGTAGAGGCGTTCTCGAGTATCATTAGCTGGATAAATTGCTAATAAATCTCCCGAGCTAAATTTGGCTCTCATATTCGCGCGAAGTGTAAGTAAAAATGTATGTTCGGTATCCGAAATTTCAGTTTTGTCTAGTACCATCAGTTTTTGTTGGCCTTTTGGAACATGATTGTATAATGATGGGGTGGCTGAAAGAGGAATTTCGGTTTTGGTACTCCATAATTTTACCCAATTAACAAACTCTTCAGCTGATTTGTCATTAACAGTTTGTAATTCTAAAAGGCGCTCTGACCAATTTTGGTTTGCCAATAAAACATCTATTTCTCGAGCAAAACCACAAAAATCGGGATAGGCCGTTGATCCAAAACCTACTACCGAAACATTGATTTTTTGCTTTTGTTCGATTGTGTTGACAAGCGATATAAATTTGCTTCCATTATGAGGGGCATCTCCCAATCCGTGTGTTGAAGCAAAAATAATAAGATGTTCTGCTTTTGTATACATGGTATAATTATTCAATTCAGTAATAAATACTTTTTCTCCGTGAGCCAGTAATTGTTTGTGAATAGCATTGGCAAACCGAAGAGTACTTCCGTTCTCAGAACCTACAAGCAAAATAAATTTGCTTTCTTCAGCTTTAAATTTGTTTTTGATTCGGCTTGATCTGCGTTTTAGCGTCATGGCAAAACCAGAGTAGATAAAAAACAAAATATTTAAACTTGCTAATCCTAAAATTATAGCCCATAAAATGCTAGATCTTCCCGTATGCAAATCAAGACTCAAATTAGACAGAAGCGTTGTCGTCGGAAAGCGTTTTTCGCTTACAACTGCTCCAGAAATTTGATTGACTTCTATTTCTCTATCTTTTAATTTAATGATGTAATATTCCTCCGGATCATCTGAAAAAGGGAATTCTATTTTTTCAACATCAGCAAGAAGGATGTTTTTAAAAACAGAAGTTTCAGAGTTTTTTTTTGAAATTGGATTGGTTTTTACTATTTCTTTTTTTTGTTCTGAATCTGTTTTTGCCATGAAAAAATTGAATTTTTCCAATGTCAAATACGTTCCCGAAACGGCTATTATAAGTATGGGAATTAACGCCAATCTACCCAGTACTACATGATAATATTGAGCAAAATAGTCTTTTATGATTTTGGAGAAGAAGTTGCGAATCCCTCTTTGTCGATTAATCACGAGTGCGAACCCCGAAATGGAAATCAAAATCAATATAAACGAAATAAAGCCCACAATAAATCGCCCGGTTTCTTTAAGGAACAATGAGCGATGAAGTGCAGTTACCCATTGGATAAATTCACTTTTTTTTATGGGTGTACCTAATGTTTTACCTGTTCTTGGGTCAATATAAGCATTGACATCATTGTCGTCTTGATCAATGGCTTGTAGCGTTACAAATTGATTGTGGTCGACACTTAATTCGGTTATTTCTGGGTAAGTTTTTTTTAGACTCGGTAAGGTTTCCGCAAGCGTTATTTTTTCGAAATTTTCCACTCGGTAGGACGGTAATTTCTCCTGAATTGCATCTACAGCAAGTATGGTACCGGTAACGGATGCCAATATTAAAAACAAAGAAGAAAACACTGCTAGAGCCAAGTGTGAATAACGCCAAAAAGAAAGAGTCATTGATAAATTGTGTTTTATAAATTATTGCTTGGGCAAAAAAATCTGCGAAAATCCACTAAATCTACGTGCTAATGTTTTCATGTAGATTTGTCTGATTTCCGCAGATAAAAAAAAATATTTTTTAGATTTTGTTTAATCTAACATATCTGATGTATCCTTTACCTTCTGTTTTATCAGCCATTGCTTCGGTAGTAAGGGGGATTTCTAAATCTGCGGTATAATATTTTTGATCTTCTACAGCTGTTTCAAATCGTAATTTATATCCCTTATTTATTTTAGAATCTTCAATTTCGATTGTGGTTATGCTACGGTCACCACCAGTAACAGATGCGCCGGTTTTGGCACTGATATCGGTAGGTTTTTTTGAATAGAATTTATGCCATTCTTTAAGCGTTTTGTACCATTTTTTATCGTCACCCATTACATACAATGTTTTGTCATAGTCACCTTTGGTGTTTACAAGTGAAACCACGATATATGCACCTTCTCCCATATAGTTGGACATTTGGAGCATGCATTTGTATTTACTGGTTTGTGCTGTGGCTTGAAAAGATAAAAGACTGATTAGTGCTACAGTTAGGCTTATTTTTAATATTGGCTTCATAGTATTATTTTAAAAATTCTAGAGATACGTTCTTTTTTGTTAATGATTCATTTTCTTTTGCCAAAGCGTATGGACTTTCGTCAAAATCGGTTACAATTTCTTTTTTGGCACCAATAGAAAGTAAGTATTTCAAGATAGTATCGTCTTTGGAAATCATAGCTGCTTTGTGCAAAGCTGTCAAACCATCTTTGTTTTTGGCATTTACATCGATGTTCAAGTCGGCAATTTTCTTTAGCAAAGCTAAATCGTTTTTAATTACTGCCAAATGATAAAGTGTATTTCCGTCTTTTTGAGGAGTGGATAAGTTTAATCCTTTGTCCTGCAGTAATTTTATTTTAGCTCCAAAAGGATCTTGTTTTTGACCATTTGCGCTTTCTGGACCACGACCCATTTGCGGTTTGTAAGATTGTATTACGTAAAAACCTAGATTATTACCTTCTTTGTCTAGTACTTTTGCATCAGCACCTTTATTCAAAAGAAGTTCTACTGCACTTGGAGTTCCGGATTTAATAGCAATTGTTAGTGCTGATTCTCCTTTTCCGTTTTGTGAGTTGATATTTTTTACAATTGGTAATAATTGTTCTAATGATGCAGTTTCTTTGGCTGAAGCAGCAACCATTAAAGGTGTATTTCCTTCGTTATCGGCTTTGCTTGCATCTACTCCTTTGGCTAAAAAGTAATTGATAATCTCAGTTTGGTTGGGTTTACTTACCAAAAAATGAAGAACCGTTTCTCCAGTTTTGCTAGTTGCAGTCGGTTTTATTTTTAAATCCTCCACCAAGTATTTGTAGGTTTCAAGAGTGTTTGTTTCTCTACGGGAACCTTGCGCTGCAAAAATAAGTGCGTTGTCAGTGTATTTTACTCCTTTTTCTAAGAGTGTTTTTAACAAAGGAATGTTACCAGTTCTTGTCGCATAGTTGAAAGCAGTATTACCATCGTTATCAACATCTTTAAGAGACATTCCTTTGGTAGTAAAATAGTTTGTAAGAGCAAGGTCTTTGTCGTACGGTATAGCCATAAGCAGTAAGTTTGCACCGTCCTGATATTTTTTCTTTGGATCTATTCCTGCTTTAAAAAAGGTATCATAAACTGCTGTATTTTTTTGACCGCTACTAGCTGCTGCAGTAATTGGGTAACTACTATGGCTGTCTTCTAAGTTAATGTTTGAACCTTTCGCTATTAGATATTCTACGATTTCTAGATTTCCTTTGCCAGCAGCCCAGTGAAGATAAATACGATTATCGTGTGTTGATTTATTAACGCCATTTCCAGGTTGTTCCAATAAGAATTTTATAGTGGCGTTTGGGGCATCATTATTTATGGCTAAAACAACTGGATCAAATGCTCTATCATTAGATTCGGATGGATTGCTACCTTTTGCGATTTCGGCTTGAACTGCGGCTACATCAGGAGTTGTTTTCCAGAAAGACTGCTCCAAAAGAGTATTTTTTTGCTGTGCACTTACAAATAATGCTGAGGCTAAAGCAAAAGAAATAAAAATATTTTTTTTCATAATGGTTTGTTATTAATAGGGGAATTAAGTCTGTTTATTATTTTGTAACTAAAAAATAAATATTATTTAGAATAAATAAAAATAGCGCAAATGTAAAAATAAATAGTAAAATACCAATGATTATTTTAAGCTTTAAATTGTTTTTTTTTATTCTGTTTTGCTTTAGAATGTAAAAAAAGAAAAAGGTTTAAAGCGAATCACTTTAAACCTTACTATTTGTTTCTTTTTTCTTTTTATTTCGTCCCCACCAAATATAAAATCCAGATATGGGAAGAGTTGCTATAAGCAAGCTGATTAAAAAAGCAAATATTTTTCCGGCTAGTCCGAAAACTGCTCCAGTATGTAGGTCATAGTTCATACGCATTAATTTATCGGCTGTGTCTACATTTCCATATTTGCCGAAAATGTGACCCACTTCTTTTTCTTCCAAAGTGTATTGGTCAAAATAACGGTAATCAGTTTTCCAGTAAGTTCCTTCTTCAGGATTTGCATTGGCTGCAATAGCAGTACTGTCATTTTCTGGCGGATGGACTTCAATGGATTTTGCTGTTGGATATTCTTTTTGCATTAATGTCCAAATTTTATCCAATGACTTGATAGGAGCAACTGTCTTTTTTGTTGAAACAGGGTCCCGATAGACCAATGATTTTTCTCCACCAAGTGCAGTGTAATAGGAGTAGGAAAACCATTGAAAACCCCAAACCAAACCTGTAATTGCAAAAATAAGGGCAATCAGAAGAATATAAAATCCAGTGATGTTATGTAAATCATAGTTTTTGCGTTTCCATTTTGTACTTTCTTTCCATTTGAAACTAAAGCGTTGTTTGGTCGCATTTTTATTTCGTGGATACCAAAGATACAATCCGGAGATCAGGAGTGTGAGAAAAACTAATGTGAACGAGGCAACGACAGGCTGTCCAATTTCAGGTGGCAGCCAAAGGTAGAAATGGCCATCCAGGATAAATCTAAAAAATCCTTCGTCCATATTTGCCGTTTCTATCACTTTTCCGGAATAGGGATTTAGATAAACGATATAATAATAAGTCGGTTCATAATGGAAGAATATAGCTTCCGTTGATTTTTCGGTCCCATTATATTTGATGGCATGAAGTGCTTTGCCTGGGAGTTCCTTTTTTGCAATTTCTTCCAATTGAGAAGGAGGGAGGAAAGGTTTGTTTTGTTTTTCAACAAAGCGGTATTCTTCCGTAATATTTTGTATTTCTTCCTGAAAAGCATACAAACAGCCTGTAATGGCAATGATAAATACAATTATGCCCGAAGACAATCCGAGCCATAAATGTATTTTTCCAATCAGTTTTTTTAAGCTATTATTTTTCATTAAAAAAGGATAAAACTCCCCACGTTAATGAGGAGTTTAGTTAAACAAAATAAAAACAATCTTAGAATTTATAACTTACAGTTAATCTTGCATTAGTACCAGCTTCCGCTTGCCAGTAATACATATCAGTATAGCTGTAATATCCTCCAGAATATAAGTACTTATTAAGTATGTTGTTAACAATAAGATTTATATATACTTTCTTGATTTGATAAGATACACCACCATCTAAACGGAAATAATCTGGTAGCGCAGTAGTGTTATCAGGTGAAATATACCAAGGAGCTCTATCTACTTGATATTGATAACCTAATGAAAGACCCAATCCGTTCAGTAATCCGTTGTCTACTTTATAATTTAACCAAGTGTTTTGAATATGTTTTGTACTTCCTGGAATTTGATTTCCTACCATATTTGGGTCGGTATCTTTGGTAGTTTTTCCTTCTGTAAAAGCATAGTTTACAACAATATCTAAGTTTTTAAAGATTTCTCCTCTAATGTCAACTTCAAAACCTTTTACTTTTTGCTGACCATTTTCTTTGCTATATTGCTTAGCTGGCGTAGAATGTTCAGCATCTAATGTAAGGACATTGTCTGTGGTAATTTGATAGGCTGCAAGCGTAGAATTCCATTTTCCGTTTAACCAGTCTCTTTTGAAACCTATTTCTAGGTTAGTTCCAGTTTGAGGACTAAAACTTTTTCCTTGCCAATCGCTGCCATAATTTTCTGTAAAAGATTGATCTCTCACAAAATAGGCGGATGTATTTTTGTCAATAGAATAACTCAATCCAATACGAGGTGTGAATTTTTCATTTTTTGAACCACCAGAATATACATCACCAGCTTTTAGAATAGTATATCTTCCTGCCAATGTTAAACGAAGTGAATTATCTAAGAATCCTAATTCATCCTGCGCATAAAAACCTTTATAATTATTATAATATTTGACACCTCTGTCTTCCATGTCTTTGCTTCTGTCAAATTTAGGTGATGCAGGTATACCATGTACAGGATTGTAAATGTCTAAATCAGGTAAAGTAAAATATTGAGACCAGTCATGATAATAGGTTTTATCACTCATGTCTAGTCCTCCCAATATTTTGTGGGAAACAGATCCCGTTTGGGCCTGACCATTTACATAAGCTTGTCCAACATATATTTTTCCTAAAATATCCCAGTTTCCACCA
Organism: Flavobacterium sp.; assembly: GCF_035760125.1. GTDB lineage: Bacteria > Bacteroidota > Bacteroidia > Flavobacteriales > Flavobacteriaceae > Flavobacterium. The sequence goes on along the minus strand of NZ_DASTTN010000259.1, from coordinate 466 downwards.
GCTCTTTTAAGGATAGCATCATTGTTAGGATCAAAACCACTTGGCCATAATGACATTCCTTCTTGTTCGTAATTTAAGTATGAACCTTGGGCAGTAATTTTCCATTTGTCATTTAGACTATGTTCAAAAATACCCAAAAGACTTCTTTCCAGCATTTGTGTAGGGTCTAATTCTTTTTCTGATGTAGTAAAGCTCCTCGGTAATTCTTCGTAACCATGTTTGGCATAAACATAATTGCTACCAATTGCATTTACTTTAGAAAATTGTTGTGTATATTCAAGTGTTACAGAAGTTTTGTCTGTAAATAAATATTTTAGTACAGGTGCAAAAGTATAACGGTCATTAAAGTCAAAATCACGGTAACTGTCTTTCTTTTCCCCCATTGCATTGAAACGGTACAAAAGTTTTCCATTTTTAGTCAGTTTACCATCTAAATCCAATGTTCCTCTATACATACCATAACTAC
>NZ_DASTTN010000258.1:0-8108 GCF_035760125.1 Flavobacterium sp. | reverse complement strand
CTGGAGCTATCATTACCGTTTCACCGTTTAATTCGTATTTTTCTAAAAGCCATTGTGCAAAAACATCGGCATTATCAATAGGCAATTGAGCGATACAATAAAAAGCAGCTTTTGGAGTCTTTACGATTACACCATCTATTTTGTTCAATTCGCTAATTAAAATATCTCTTCGTTCTTTATACTCAACTATTACTTCGTCAAAATAACTTTGAGGCGTGTCAATTGCGGCTTCGCAAGCAATTTGTTCGATTGTTGGCGGACATAAACGAGCTTGTGCAAATTTCATTGCGGCAGCAATAACTTCTCTATTTTTAGTTACCATACAACCAATACGTGCGCCACACATACTATATCTTTTAGAAACCGAATCAATCATGATTACATTTTGTTCGATTCCTTGTAGGTTCATCACAGAAAAATGATGGTCTCTTTCGTCATATATGAATTCACGATATACTTCGTCTGCGATTAAAAATAAATCGTGTTTTTTTACCAATTCTCCCAGTTGGTTAATTTCAGATTCTGAGTATAAATATCCTGTTGGATTATTAGGGTTGCAAATTAAGATAGCTTTTGTCTTTGGCGTAATTGCTTTTTCAAATTCTTCAATTGTTGGTAGTGTAAATCCACTTTCAATATTAGAAATTACAGGTACAACTTTTGCACTTGATTCTTCGGAAAAAGCACTGTAATTGGCGTAAAAAGGTTCAGGAATAATGACTTCATCTCCTGGGTCCATAATACTTCCAAGAGCAAACAAAAGTGCTTCAGAACCTCCTGTAGTTATCATTATATCTTCATAGCCTACTTTTACATCTTGTTTGGTGTAAAATTGGGCTAGTTTTTTTCGGTAACTTTCATATCCCGCAGAAGGACCATATTCGATGATAGTTAAATCAATATTTTTTATAGCTTTAATAGCAATTTCGGGGCTTTTTATATCGGGTTGTCCAATGTTTAAATGATAAACCTTATGTCCCTTTTTTTTAGCTACGTCTGCATAAGGAGCCAATTTTCGGATTGGCGATTCCGGCATTCTTCGACCTCTGATTGAAATTTCAGGCATGATTGTAAAATTTGAGGTGCAAATTTGCAATTTATTTTCCAAAAACACTGTAAACAATGTGTCTATTTTGTTGTTTTTCGTCCATTTTTATCGTATAATTGGGTAATAATATAGAAATGTAACTAAATGAAAAAAAAATGTATATTTTTTCTTTTATTAATAACAATAATACCTGTTTCTGCTCAGGATGGTTTTGTATTTGACAAAGGGATCGAAAAAGTTACTGTACCGCTGGTTTTAATTAATAATTTGGTATTTATTCCTATAAAAGTAAACGGGGTAGAGCTGAATTTTCTTTTGGATACTGGTGTTGAGGAAACGATTCTTTTTAGTTTAGAAGATAATCCAGACGTTAAATTTTATAATTCCGAAAAAATTACTTTAAGAGGTTTGGGGAGTGAAGATGCTATTGAAGGTTTGAAAACCACCAACAATATTTTAGAATTAAATGGTTTGACATCCCATCATCAACTTATTTATGTTATTTTGGATCAGAGTTTTAATCTGTCTTCTCAAATTGGAATTCCTGTAAATGGTATTATCGGTTACGAATTCTTCAAAGATAATTTGATTCGTGTCGATTACGCTAGTAAAAAGATAACTATTTATAAAAATGAGGAAGAAAAAAGACAAAAAATTGAAAAAAAATTTAGCACAATTCCAATTACAATTGAAAAGTTTAAACCTTATTTGATGGGTAATGTTGTTATGGATAAGTCAGGTGTGGATGTGAAATTATTGATTGATATAGGGAATAGTGATTCGATTTGGCTTTTTCAAAATTTATCAGAACAAATTAAAGTGCCTGCTAGAAATTTTGAAGATTTTTTAGGAAAGGGTTTTAGCGGTGATATAGAAGGGAAAAGAGCTAGAATCTCTGAGTTTTCATTTGATAAATATGACTTTAAATCTCCGATTGTTGCATTTCCCGATTCCAGTTCCATAAAAAGTGTTCGCATGGTGCAAAATCGAGTTGGTTCTGTTGGTGGTGAAATTTTAAAACGTTTTTCAGTAATTTTTGATTATAAAAATGAAAAATTGTATTTAAAGAAAAATTCTAATTTCAGTGAGCCATTTACTTATAATAAGAGTGGTATTGAAATAAAACACAATGGTTTGCAATGGGTGCAAGAAACTGTGAAGTTGGAAACGGTTCCTTTGTCAGGAGCAATTACATTTGACAGTAGCGGAAAAAATATAACCAATGATTTTAAGTATAAATTTCAACTTAAACCGATATACGAGATTTCCAACATTCGAAAAAAATCACCTGCAGCAAATTCTGGTTTACAGGTTGGAGATATCATTATTTCAGTTAATAAATCACCTGCGTATAGATATTCATTACAAAAATTAAATGAAATGTTTAAATCGGAAGAGGATAAATGGATTTATTTGGAAATAGAAAGAAACAATCAAATATTAAAATTTGCTTTCCAACTTCAGGATATTTTATAAAAAAAAAACGCTTTTATTTTAAAAGCGTTTTTTAATGAAATTATTTTAGTTTGTGAGTACTTCTCCTTTAATTTTTAGTGGTACTCGACCTTCTTCGTAGTTTACCGCATTGGTTTCTAAAGTAATGGTTTTGCGGATTGGGCCAGGAACCATGTTGTATTTTATTTCAATTCTATCTGATTTTCCTGGAGCAATTGCCTGGCTAGGTTTATATAATATGGTACAACTTGCCGTAGATTGAATTCCACTTATGTTTAATGGTGCATCACCTGTATTGGTAAATGTGAAACTTCGAACACCATTGTCACTTGATTTGTACACTTTTCCATAATCAACCGTGTTTTCTGCCTGAAGGATGTTGATTTTTGGACCACTTTGTGTAAAGCCAATGTTGCTAAAAAAAAGCAAAACGATAAAAGCTGTAATATTTTTCATATTCTTAGATTTTTTAGTAGGCATAGTAAATATAGTATCTTTTAATTAATGCACAATTTTTTATTTCTCTTTTTATACTGTGCTTAATTATTTACTTTTGTGCCTTATATGAATATCAAAAATCAAACCAAAGATTAGAAGTTTATTTATTTAATCGATTATTTATTTAATCGGTTAAACTGAAAACCAAATTTAACGATTAAACGAATCCACAATAAAATGACAATTCCAGCACAATTTGACGCTAAAACTATCGAGAATAAATGGTATGCGTATTGGATGAAAAATAATTATTTTCATTCGAAGCCAGACCATAGAACACCTTATTCCATCGTAATTCCACCACCCAATGTAACTGGAGTTTTGCACATGGGACACATGCTTAACAACACGATTCAAGATGTATTGATTAGAAGAGCGCGTTTAAAAGGTTTTAACGCTTGTTGGGTTCCGGGAACAGATCACGCTTCCATTGCCACAGAAGCTAAGGTAGTTGCTAAATTGAAAGCGGAAGGAATCAATAAAAATGATTTAACCCGCGAAGAGTTTTTGAAACATGCTTGGGAATGGACTGATAAATATGGTGGGGTTATTCTTGACCAGTTGAAACAGTTGGGTTGTTCTTGTGATTGGGAACGCACCAAGTTTACTATGGATCCGGACATGTCGGCATCTGTAATTCGATCTTTTGTAGATTTATACAACAAAGGTTTGATTTATCGTGGTTACCGTATGGTGAACTGGGATCCTGAAGCCAAAACGACTTTGTCTGACGAAGAAGTTATATATGAAGAGCAACAAGGAAAATTGTATTTCCTAAAATATAAAATTGAAGGAAGCGAAGATTTCTTGACAGTAGCAACTACACGTCCAGAGACTATTTTTGGAGATACTGCTATTTGTATCAATCCAAATGATGAACGTTTTGCGCATTTGAAAGGAAAAAAAGCGATTGTTCCTATTTGCGGTAGAGTGATTCCGATTATCGAAGACGAATATGTAGATGTTGAATTCGGAACAGGTTGTTTGAAAGTGACTCCAGCTCACGATATGAATGATAAAACGTTAGGAGAGAAGCATAATTTGGAGATTATTGATATTTTCAATGATGATGCTACGCTAAATAGTTTTGGATTACACTATCAAGGGAAAGACCGTTTTGTGGTTCGTACTGAGATTGTAAAAGAATTAGAATCGAATGGTGATTTGGCTAAAACTGAAACACACCTGAATAAAGTAGGAACTTCGGAAAGAACTAAAGCGGTTATTGAACCTCGTTTGTCTGACCAATGGTTCTTGAAAATGGAAGATTTGGTAAAACCAGCAATACAATCAGTTTTGGTTGATGGGGACATTAAATTGCATCCAAAACGTTTTGATAACACTTACGCGCATTGGTTAAACAATATTCGTGATTGGAATATTTCCCGTCAATTGTGGTGGGGACAACAAATTCCAGCTTACTATTATGGAGATGGAAAAGAAGATTTTGTAGTTGCCGAAACTATTGAAGAAGCTTTGAAATTGGCTCAAGCCAAAACCAACAACCAACAACTTACAACCAACGACCTTAGACAAGATGTAGATGCACTTGATACCTGGTTTTCTTCTTGGTTGTGGCCAATGTCTGTTTTTGGTGGAATTATGGACCCGGAAAGTGAAGATTTTAAATACTATTATCCAACAAATGATTTAGTAACTGGACCAGATATTTTGTTTTTCTGGGTTGCGAGAATGATTATTGCTGGGTATGAATATACAGGAAAAAAACCTTTTACAAATGTATATTTAACGGGATTGGTTCGCGACAAACAACGTCGTAAAATGTCTAAATCTTTAGGGAATTCACCTGAACCTTTGGAGTTGATTGAAAAGTTTGGTGCTGATGGAGTTCGTGTAGGTTTGCTTTTGAGTGCTTCTGCGGGTAACGATATTATGTTTGACGAAGAATTATGTAATCAAGGAAAAGCTTTTTCTAATAAAATATGGAACGCTTTCAAATTAATAAAAGGTTGGGAAGTATCTGATGCAATTCCACAGCCGGAATCATCTAAAGTAGCAATTGAATGGTATGAAGCCAAATTGCAGCAAACACTTTTGGAAATCGAGGATAACTTTGAGAAATATAGAATCTCAGACGCTTTGATGGGAATTTACAAATTGGTTTGGGATGATTTCTGTTCTTGGTTCTTGGAAATGATCAAGCCAGCTTACCAACAGCCAATTGACAGCGTAACTTTTGCGAAAGCGATAGAAATGTTGGAAAATAACTTAAAATTATTGCATCCGTTTATGCCTTTCCTAACAGAGGAAATTTGGCAAATATTGGCAGAAAGAACAACTGAAGAAGCATTAATTGTTTCGACTTGGCCAGAAATGAAACCTTTTAATGTGCAATTAATTACTGATTTTGAAAATGCCATCGATGTGATTTCTGGAATCAGAACCATTCGTAAGGACAAGAATATTCCATTTAAAGATACTATCGAATTGAAAGTAGTAAACAATGATAAAGCTTCTACTTATTTTGATTCAGTTGTGACCAAATTAGGAAACATCACTTCATTAGAATATGTTTCGGACAAAGTGGATGGAGCGTTGTCATTTAGAGTAAAGTCGAATGAATATTTTATTCCAATCACAGGAAATATCAATGTGGAGGAAGAAATTGCAAAATTGACTGCTGAGTTGGTGTATACACAAGGATTTTTGAAATCGGTTCAAAGCAAACTTTCAAATGAGAAATTTGTGAACGGTGCACCAGAAAAAGTTTTGGCAAACGAAAGACAAAAAGAAGTCGATGCACTTTCTAAAATTGCTACGATTGAGCAGAGTTTAGTGAGTTTGAAATAATAACTTCTCTTTTTCTAAAATATAAAATCCCAATACTGAAATTTCAGGATTGGGATTTTTTTAGGTTTATGAGTGTAAAATTAATAATAAGTGTATTTTTTTTCGATAAGATATTGATTACTGCTCCAATAACTTCGTTTTTCATCTGGATAGCCATCTAAGTTAACGGTGTAGTTATAATGCTCAGATTCAGTAATAAATCCATTTATTGTTTCTTTGAATTTTATGACATTATTCGCATTGTTAATATCTTTAATGTTAAAATGGCGATTAAAATTATTTGTATAATCATTTGTGGAGAACAATTTATTAAACCCAATTACATTTTTATATATATTGGGATTATTGTCATATTCATAATCGATTCTAGATATTATTTGACCATCTGAATCCATGGTTTCTCTTTTTATAATGTTGTCTTCATTAAAATATACTTTTACTTTGGGTAAAAATTGACTTTGTTCCCAATCACTGATAAAAGAGTAAGTATAGCTATTGATTTCTACAATGTTTTCAGGTAAGTAATTATAAATTAACTTGGTTTCATTTATAGGCGGAAAAATTGTTCCGCCGTTAGTAATTTTAGAAATAGCAGTTTTTAGCTTGTTGTTTTCGTAAGTATATTCGTTGCTAAAATATAGTATGTCACCTACATAGCCATTTTCTTGAGTAATTAAATCCCCAGTATAGGCATAAGTTATTTTTTTTGGACCAATGTTAATGCCAGTTGTTGAGACTTCTTTGATTTTAAATCCATCATAAGTAAATATAGTTGACAAACCGCTTGAAGGACTTATTTCTTGAATTGATTTAAGAAGTAGCTTTTTATTTTCTTGAATTGATTCTTGAGTTCCATTGTCAGAACATGATATAAATACTAATAATAAAGCTCCTATTAGGTTTTTGAATTTCTTCATTTAATTTTTTTTTAATTTCAAAAATAGTATAAATATAGCTTTTGTGCATAAATTTTTATAAAAAATTGGTATCAAAAGTTTTAAAAATACTTATGGGGAGTTGATATTATAATATTAAAATTTTTTCTCGTGTCTATGGAAGCAATTGTAGTAAAAAAAATGAAACTGATGCACTTTCTAAAATAGCTACTCTAGAGCTGAGCTTGTCGGATCTGAGATAAAAGCCGATAATTTAAATATGAAATTCCAATGCTGGAATTTTTCAACATTGGAACTTTTAGTTTTATGAATTTGTTATTTGTTCTTTTTATTTCTGTGATTTAGCACTAAAAATAACGGATATGAAATTAAAGAAATAATTAAAATGATAATAAAGTTTTTGGTGTCACTATAAATGAAACCAATTAATAATCCGAATGTTGCCGTAATTGCAATTATGGTTGACCAAGGATACCACCAAGAATGATAGGGTCTGGGTAAATTAGGTTCTTTGGTTCTTAATTTTATCAGCGAGCAATAAGCAAGTCCCCAAACAATAACAGACATGAAAGTTCCAAATGAAAATAATACTTCAAATGAACCGATACTAATTAATAGTAAACTAAATAAGGAAGAAATTAAAAGTGTAACTATTGGAGTACCACCTTTGTTGATAGCTGTCCCTTTTTGAAAGAAAAAGCCATCACGACTCAAACCATACAGTATTCTTGCCGGTATCATCATATAAGCATTTAGAATGCTGATTAAAGATAATATGGCAATAACGGTTACTATGATAGCACCGTTATTTCCAAAAACTACTTTGGATACATCAGCAGCAGCTAAATGGGAATTGGCCAATGAAGCAACTGGTAAGACATGCAAAAAAGCAATATTGATTAATACATAAATCAATATTACGAGTATGGCTCCAGTATATAATGATTTGGGAATGTTTTCACTTGGGTTTTTATCTTCTTCGGCAAAAAAACAAACAGAATACCAGCCGTCATAAGTACCAATGATGAGTTGCAGTGATTTGAAAAAGCCAAACAAAATTCCTATTCCAAAAAAAGAATTATTTTTTTCGATAGGATTTAATTTTACTCCGGAATACATAAAGCAAGCCACAATTAATGCAACAAAACAAATGACTTTAATTAAGCTAGTTATTTGCTGAATCAGACTGCCGTTTTTTACCCCGCTGATATGTATTAATACAAATCCAATTAAAAAAGCAATAGCAATGATTGTTGAGTAACTTTATAAATTAGGAAATAAAATAACAATGTATTCACTAATCACTATACAGTAAAAAGCGGGTGGAACCACATTGGTTATATAATCAAACCATCCCGATATAAAACCTGCATAATCTCCAAAAGCTCTTTTGATATAAT
>NZ_DASTTN010000257.1:0-4412 GCF_035760125.1 Flavobacterium sp. | reverse complement strand
TTTTTAAACTCAACTGTTTCTTTGGCTCTTGCCAAATCCGAAAACTGCTGATAACTTAATAAAGCTTCTTTATAATCTTCCAAATTATATTGGGATTCCGCTTTCCAAAAAGAAGCTCGGGCAGTAATAGTGGCATCTTTTTGTTCTTTTAATGCTTTTTCAAACATCGATAAGGATTCATTATAATTCCCTTCAGTATATAATTCCAATCCTCTGTAGAAAACTACTTTTTGATAGGCAACCCTATTTTCTGGTGTTTTATTTTTCTCCAATAAAACCAATGCCTCTTTGTAATTTTTGGATGAAATATAAGAATCAATCAACAATTTTTCAATCACATCGTTATTTGGATTCGTTGGGTATTTATTGATGAAACCCAATAAAACTTCAGGAACACTTTGATACGAATTTCCAATTTCATAGCTCAATTTGGCATAATTAAAACTGGCGTCTTCCTGCAATTTTAAATTAAAATTCATTTCGGATGCATTCTTGAAAGCATTCAAAGCCTGTTGTTTTTTGCCTGATTCCAAATAACTTTCTCCCAAATGGTAATAAGCATTCTGGGCTATGAAATCATTTCCGTCAATAATTTTATTGAATTGCGAAATGGCATTTTCATAATCTTTTTGCACATAATAGGCATAACCCAATTGATAAAAATCGGTATTATTCCATTTTCCTTTTTTCCCTTTATATCCCACCAAATAAGGGATCGCTTTGTCGTATTGTTTTAAATTAAAATAGCTTTCACCAATAATTTTATTCAATTCTGATTTTTCCTCAGGAGTGGAATTTGGCATTGCTTTGATTCCTAAATCAATGGCTTTTTGAAAATCCCCTGATTTGAAACTCATATCCGATTTATAGTAGGATAATTTTTCAGAGTACTTTTCATTACCCGAAACTTGGTCAAATTGTTTATTGGCCTCTACATAATCATCCGATTCGTAGGCCATAAAACCCATATAATATTTGCTCTGCGTCCCGTATTCATCCGTATTGGCGACTTTACTAAAATATTTTTGGGCTTCTTTTGTTTTTTTGGAATCAAAATAAGCATATCCTTTTTGAAAATTATACTTGTTTCGTTCACTGTCTCTCAGAATACTTTCATCTACCCTATTAAACCATAACAAAGCTTCTTTATAATCTTTATTGTCGAAATAATAATAAGCAACATCAATAAAGGCTTGATTTTGCTTGCGGCTTGCAGGGTATTCCTCTACGAAACGATTAATCAATTCCTCTGCATTATCCTGATCGGTACGAATAGCACAATTTGCAATGTAATAAGCACAATCAGATTGCAACCCTTCGGTCGTGGCAACATCTTGAACATTCTTAAAAATGATTTGCGCTGAAGCATATTGTTTATCCTCATATAAAGAAAGCGCTTTATCGAAGTCTTTTAATGGATAAGTATAAATGGTCGATTCTTGTGAATAAAGGGACGTTATTTGAACAGTAAAAAGGATTAAAAAAAGCCCGGGAAGTTTACGCATTGTCGTTTTTTTTATAAGTCAAATATATTGTTTATGTCTTTTATAACGAAAGCCCGGAGGCTTTTATTATAAACTATTTTTAAACAAAAACCCACAGCCGGTCTATCTCCTTTGAGGTGAAGCGCTTTGTTGGAATTTGAATTTTGTTTTATTTTGGAAACTGAGTTCTATTTTTATTTTTTTTCTTTTTGAAATGATGGCAAAAAAGCAAAACACCAACTTTTAGCCCCGATAGAAGTGAAAATCCTTATGTGCCGGGGTTCGGCACATAAGATTGCAACGAATAGCGGGACCATGCTGACAAAAATGCAAAATGTTTCTGCTCCAAAAATTAATAAATAGAATACAGGTTTAAAACTTAATTTTTGCATTTTACTTTTGTATTTGGATTTTATCTTTTTACTTTTACCCAATAAACAAATTCTACTATGGCACAATCAGTACTGTCTTTAAAAAACGTAAACATATATCAAGAAGGAAAAATTATTTTATCTGATGTTAATCTAGAAGTCAATCACGGCGAATTTATATACATCATTGGAAAAACGGGTTCTGGAAAAAGTAGTTTATTAAAAACATTGTACGCTGATTTGCCATTATTGGAAGGTGAAGGTAAAATTGTAGAATTTGATTTGGCTACCTTAAAAGAAGATGATATACCGTTTTTGAGAAGAAAGTTTGGTATTGTTTTTCAAGATTTTAAATTATTACCAGACCGTAGCGTAAAAGACAACATGCTTTTTGTTTTAAAAGCAACAGGTTGGACTGATATAGACGAAATGGATGCCAAAATAGACGAAGTACTTGACAAGGTAAACATGAAAGACTTTGCAAGCAAAATGCCTCACCAACTCTCTGGCGGTGAACAACAGCGAATAGCTATTGCAAGAGCATTGTTGAATGATCCAGAATTTATTCTTGCCGATGAACCTACAGGAAATTTGGACCCGCAAACAAGTATTGAAGTTCTTGAAGTTTTAAGAAAAATCAATGCTAATGGCAAAACAGTTATTATGGCTACACACGATTATGCCTTGTTAATGAAGTTCCCAAGCAAAACATTAAAATGTGAGGATGCCACCATTTTTGAAGTGGTACAAAGAACGGTGTAATGCTGTTTTATTTCAAAACAAATTTTATTCATTCTACCTAATCAATATTCATTGAAACAGAAGACAATAGTCATTTCAGGTATTAATATGGTCGAGGGCGGTATTTTTACCATACTTGACAATTTCCTGCAAAAAATGGCTGTTTATTCTCAAAACAAAGAAATAAAAGTCATTGCATTAGTTCATGATAAATCAAAATTTAACTATCCAAACATAGAATACATTGAATTTCGAAAAGCCAAAAGTTCCTGGTTTTTACGTTTGTATTACGAATATTTCTATTTCAAAAAACTTTCTAGGAAAATAAATCCTGATGTTTGGTTGTCATTACATGATATCAGCCCAAATGTGGTAGCAAACAAACGTTTTGTTTATTGTCATCATCCGACTGTTTTTTATAAATCAACATTCAAAGACTGGAAATTTGATTATAAAATAGGTGTCTTTTCATTATTATATAAATATCTATACCAAATAAACATTGCCAAAAACAAGGCCGTTTTTGTCCAGCAGAATTGGATAAAAAAGGAATTTGAATCCCTATTCAATATAAAAAATGTCATCGTCAGCAAACCTGAATACGTTGAAAAAATAACAGCCGAAACATTAGAATTGGAAAAAGATAAAATTCATTTTTTGTTTCCAAGTTTCCCCAGAACTTTTAAAAATTTCGAAATACTGTTCGATGCAGTTCAATTATTGGACAAATCCATAAAGGATAGGACTACCTTTCATTTTACCACTATTAAAAACAATCCGAACAAATATGCCAAACATTTGTTCAACAAATACAACAATCAAGAAGAGATACAGTTTTGGGACACTTTAAATAGAGATGAATTATTGAAACTTTACAATTCTACAGACTGTTTAGTTTTCCCTTCAAAATTAGAAACTTGGGGATTGCCTATCAGCGAAGCCAAAGCATTTAAAAAACCAATGCTTTTGGCAAATTTACCTTATGCAAAGGAAGCAGTAGGTGATTATAATTCCGTTAGTTTTTTTGATGTTAATGCTCCAGAAGAATTAGCTTCATTAATTACTAAATTTGTAAACAAAACGATTGTTTATCAAGGTAATAAAACTGAAATTGAAACAACAAATCAATTAAACAACTGGTTTCAATTATTTGATTTCATTTTAAAAGAATAACTATAATGGCTCTTTTTTCAATAATCATACCGCTATACAACAAAGAAAGATACATCGAAAATGCTATACAAAGCATTTTAAAACAAACCATTACAGATTACGAAATTATAATAATCAACGATGGTTCTACTGATAAAAGCAAAGAAATAATATCAAAATATGTTTCTGAGAAAATCAGAATCATAGATCATCCAAAAAACAAAGGATTATCTGCAGCCAGAAATACAGGGATAAAAAATGCAACTTCCAATTACATAACATTTCTTGATGCAGATGATTTATGGAAACCAAACTATTTGCAAACCATAAAAAATTTAATTTCCTCTTATCCCGAAGCCCGTATTTTTGCAACCAACTATGATGAAGTTTATCCTAAAACTACCCATAAACCTCATAATGGTTCAGAAGACTTGCCTGCTAACTTCAATGGTCTGATTGATTTCTTCAAAATAAATTTAAAGCAAGGAATTTACACTCCGAGTAGTGTGTGCTGGCATAAATCTGTTTTTGAAACCATTGGATATTATGATGAAAAAATTACTTTTTCCGAAGATTTGGATTTTAACATTAGAGCCAATTTAAAATTCAAATTAGCGTATAGTACTAACGTTGAAATGAGTTATTTCATGGAAACAGACAATCA
>NZ_DASTTN010000256.1:0-20889 GCF_035760125.1 Flavobacterium sp. | reverse complement strand
CAAACCCAATAATTCCAATTTAAATTCTTTCTCACAAATTAATTTTTCTTCAACTTACAAATGGGAAACTACAAATGGAGTCCAATTCAAACTAGGAATATCAATCTTAAATATCCTAAACAGGAAAAATGAAATCAACGAATATTATAGAATAAGTTCTTTAACAAATTCTATAGAGGAAGTTGAAACATCCGCATTGCGAAGAACTCCAAATATTAGTTTTAGAATTTCATTCTAGCTCAATTCCTAGAGGGTTTGTAAAAAATTCTTGCTCTTCTTTTTATTTTTTTTTCAAAATAATAATTCTTTGGTAGGGTAATCTGCATCAAAGCTGTTTTACTATTGAATCGTATCAAAAGAATAAAAAAAACCTTCATTAGAAAAAGAGAAGCTATTCGATTTTAATAAAGAGGTTTAATTTATTAATCAAATAAATAAATTGACTATGAGAAAATTAAAAGCAATCTGTTTAGTGTTAGTTGTAGCTTCGGCAATGATTTCATGTAGTGGAGGCGGTGATGATCCAGTTACTCCTCCAGTAACACCACCAACAGGAGGAGTAACCAATCCTACCTATACGGCAAATATTAAAGCAATTATAAATGGAAATTGTATATCCTGCCACGGTCCTGGGGGAGAACAAAGCGATCATCCACTTCTAACTTATGAACAAGTAAGTGCCAGATCCTCGGATATAAAAGAAAGAATTGAAAAACCAGCCGGAGATCCTATGGTAATGCCTAAAGGAGGAAAATTGTCACAGACTAATATTGATTTGATCAATAAATGGATCGCTAACGGAATGCCAAATTAAATACACTTGTTAAAAAGAAATGAGTAAAAAAATCAAAATAATCCTTTTTGCCCTAATCACAATTGTTCTGATTGGCTCATTTGCCTATAATTATGTAATGTATGGCGGCTCTAGAAACTTGACTTCCGAAAAAACAAATTTCACAGTTACTTCGGCTTCTATTACTTCAGAATTTAGAACTAACATCGAATCGGCAAATAAAAAATATCTTGAAAAAGCAGTAGCTATAAAAGGTAAAATCACTGCTTCCAATGGAAATGAAGTTATTCTTGATGGGGTTATTAATTGCAGTTTTAAAAAATTGGATTTATCAATTAAAAAAGAACAAATGGTGACCGTAAAAGGGAGAATTGTGGGCTATGATGATTTGATGGGTGAATTAAAATTGGACCAATGTTTTTTAATCAAAAATTAATTAAATGAACGTTAAATTATTTTTATCACTAGCATTTGGTCTTTTGATCATAGATCATGCATCTGCGCAAGATGATTTGTTAAAGGAATTGGACACTGTAAAATCCAAAGAAAAACAAGTAGAAATTGCGGGATTCAAAGGGTTACAAATTTGCAATATGCAATCTACTAAATTAACAGCCAAAGGTGAATGGTATGTTTTGATTTCACACCGTTTTGGTGATTTGACCGAGGGATTGGACAATTTTTTCGGTTTAGATGATGCGTACACAAAATTAGGAGCAATTTATGGAGTGACGAATTGGTTGTCAGTCGGGCTGTCAAGGCAGACCAATAATAAAATTTACGAATTAACAGCTAAGTATAAGTTTAAAAGTCAAGAAACTGATGGGTTTCCTGTCACGATTGCAGGCTATAATACTATGGATATCAATACAAACCTAAGTACAGATATCTATCCGGGATTAGGAACCAATAATCGTTTTGCTTATTCCACCCAGTTATTGATTTCTAGAAAATTTACTGAGAAGTTTTCAGCGGAACTAACACCAATTTATATTCATAAAAACCTATATGATCAAACTACCGAAAGGGAAAATCAATTTGTAGTGGGAATGGGAGGACGATACAAAATAGCAAAAAGGTTAAGTGTAAATTTAGAATATGCACCTCGAATAGATGCACCAGAAAATACGGTTTATCATGATTTACTTTCAATGGGATTGGATATTGAGACTGGGGGACATATTTTTCAGTTAGTATTCTCCAATTGTCAGACGATGAATGACGTTTACGTGTTTTCCAATGCCACAGGAAAATGGAATGGTGGAAGCCTTTATTTTGGATTTAACTTATACAGAGTTTTTTAAAAAATTAATAAGATATTCTATGAAAAAAACGCATCTATTTTTGATGGTATTATGTGGTGCATTCATTATTTCCTGTGAATCAAATACTTATGACGAAATTAGTAAACAAACAGGAAACCCGACTTACGAAGCAGATATAGAGCATATTATTCATCACAATTGCCTTAGCTGTCATTATGGGTCGAATCAATATCCTAATTTGGAAACTTATGACGGGGTAAAAAATGCTTGCATTAATGTTAATTTGGTTTGTAGAATAGATTCGGAAAACTGTGGGGAAAGAATGCCTCAAGGAGGAAAATTACCCCAATCGGATATTGATTTAATAAAACTTTGGGTGGCCAACGGATTTGTGGAAAAATAAGCTAAAACGATGAAAAAAGCTGCTTTTTTAATGATATGTTTTTTGATAGGAAACGCAATTTTCTCCCAAAAGATGATCACGCGAACAGGGGAAATTAAATTTGAGGCCTCAGTGCCTTCCTTTGAGCCTGTTGCTGCTGTAAATAATTCAGTTTCTGCAATTCTTGATGAGTCGAATGGAGAATTTGCCACATTGGCTTTGGTAAAAGCTTTCAAGTTTAAAGTCCCTTTGATGGAAGAACATTTTAATGAAAATTATATTGAGTCTTCCAAATATCCAAAAGCAACTTTTAAAGGAAAAATCATAAATTTTGATATCTCGAAATTGGATACTTCCGGAAAATATGATTTGGAGGGAGATTTGACCATACATGGTGTTACCAAAAAGATTAAAACTAAAATCAGTTTGGTTTTAAAAGAAGAAAAATTATATATCACTAGTATTTTTAATGTCAAAGCTCAAGATTTCAATATAAAAATACCTGGCATTGTGAAGAGCAAAGTATCTGAAGATGTAAATATTGCGGTTGATTTTACTCTTGATAAAAAATAATTTTTTATTAGAATTAACATTGTCCCTATCATGAAGGAAATAATATGGCATTTTATTTGTCAGAAAAACAAACAACTAAAGAAAGGTGAGCTGGTTGCGTTCACAACACGTCACAACCATCTACAAACAACACATTACTTTAGTGAAAAATATTTTAATTTAAAATTAAACAGTATTTTTTTATATTCTTAATTAAATCTTATTAAAATTATAATTGTCTTTTTAACCTTTTTTAACCTTAAAAAATATGTAATTATGAAATCTGCACTTAATTTTTCAGTAATCTTATTATTGCTTTTTATTGGAGTTTCTTGTTCCAATAATGATGACAACAATAGTTCTACTCCTGTTATTGTGACTTTTAATGCTTCATTAACTCCAGTAGAGGGTACTGGTTCTTCCGCACATGGCGATGCAACACTCGAATTTAACCAGACCGCCAAAACATTTAAAATTACGGTAACCTATACAGGACTAGCACCCAATCATGGTCACATACATGCGGCCGACGGAACAGTTGTATTTCCATTTTCTGATACATCTGTTACAACCTCTCCATTTACTCAAACATTTGCCATAACTGATGCTCAAATAGTGGAACTTATGGCCAATCACTATTATGTAAACTTACATACTGTAGACTTTCCACTAGGAGAAATAAAAGGAACACTTATTAAAACTGGCACTTCTGGTGGTGGTGGTGATGGTGGTGGTGGACATTATTAAAACCAACTCTTCCTCATTCAAAAACAAAAAAGCCCATTCCATATTTGGTTTGGGCTTTTTTAGTCATTACAACTCGAGTTTTTTATTATGTTAGGACTAGGATTAAAAGCCCTTTTTTATCTTAATAATTGATAATATTTTAATTATCAAGAACAGACTTCAATTCAATATACTTTTCAAGGCTTTTAAAATCATGTCCTTTCTCTTTCATTGATTTAATAAAAGATGGTGAAGCTCCTGTCGCTTTTGCTCCAATAACATCATCTAGATTAGTAACATTGAACCCAAGATTTTGATACTCTTTTATTAATTCAGGCGTTATATTCTGTGATTTCAAAGCAAATAGATCATCTGGTTTGATGTTTTTAAAACCTGCTTTTTGAAAGCCCTTTATATATTCTGGAGTTACATTTAGTGATTTCATAGCCAAAAGATCATTATTGGAAAGATCATTATATCCCAATTCCTTAAAAGAATTAATAAATGCCTGATCAATTTGCATTGATTTAAAGGCAATGATGTCATCATCTATGTCGTCATCACTATCACTTTTGGTAGAATTATGAAAATCAGCGATATATTTTCCATCAATACCTTGAGATTTCAATGCTATAATGTTTTCTGGTGTAAGATCCTTATAGCCTGCTTTACGTATCTCTTCGATATAAGCTTTGTCAATACCAAGCGACTTGAAAGGAATCAGGTTTTCCAAATCAATATCAGCAACTCCAGCCTGTTTTATTGAAGTAATATAAGCTTCATCTATATCTAAGGCTGCAAGAGGAATAAGTTGATCTTTCTCTAAATTTCTATAACCATTTTTATTGAGCATTTGAACATAAGAATGTTTGATGTTTACCATAAAGAATACCATTATATCGTTGTCATCTTCAATATCGACTCCTTTCTGACGCATCTTGTCACTATAATCTTTATTAGGAGTAAATTTATAGGTTCCCATTCCTTTGTTTCCTTCAAATTTTCCAACAAAATTCATTGTTCCTGCTTCACGTGTTAGCGTAAATGTGCCTTCTTTATCTCGTGGAAGGCTACTAAAATCATTCAACTGAAAACTACTGGAAGAAGTATCATCCTCGTCACTTTTGAATTGGATATTTATTGTATTGCCTTTTATAGTGGCAAACCAATTCCCTTCTGTTTTCATTTCTTTTTGAATGTTTAACTGATCTTCAGGCTTCTCTTTGGCAGTAAGAGTTTGACTTTGCGCTACCGGTTGATTAAAAAGGCAGACAAACAACACCATTAATGGTACTAGGAAAAAGTATTTCCAAGTGGTGTTTACATTTGATTTTTTTGAGTTCATCATAATGATTCGTTTTTTTAAGAGTGATTGATTATAGTTAGTTGTAAGACTCAATGGAAATTGGGGTGCTGCTACTTTAAGCAAGCTAAACTGATAACTTTCTTTTTCAACGGTGTCCTGCAATAGCATTTGATTATCGGTCAAAAATTCAAGATTACTCTCCAATACTTTTCGCCATTGCCATGCAAAAGGATTGAACCACTGAAAAATGAGAACTACTTCAGCAAGCAGAAGGTCAATAGTGTGTTTTTGTTCAATATGAATTTTTTCATGTAGCAAAATCTGATTATACATTTCCCATTCATATTTTTCAGGGTTGATAAAAATAATATTGGCAAAAGAGCAAGGAGCCTTGTCTTCGTTTATTTCGACAATACGAAATTTTCCATCTTGAATAACTTCTTTTGAATAGGCTCTATATAATAATATGACTACCTGCATCAAAAAGTTAAGTCCAAAAATGAGTACTCCGAACCAATACAAATAAACCATCCACTTCACAAACAGATCAACATTGATAATTTGTTTTGTCTGTTCTATAATTGATTTTTGAACGGGTTGTTCTTTTATCTCTATTGTATTCTTGTAGGCTGGAACTTTAGCCAATTCAATATGCTTTACTACAGGTTCATTTCTAAATGACAATTGTTGAGGCACTGGAAGCAGAGGTAAAATAAAAGTCAGCATCATACAGGAAAGCAATACAAACCTGTTCAAATGGAAGAAAGTTTCTTTTTGCAAAAGCAGCTTATAAAACATAAGACAGGCAGAAAGAATAAGGGCTGTATACAAAATATAAGGTATCATTTTTTATCTTTTTTAATGATGTTTACTATTTCATCCAATTCATTTACTGAAAGCTTTTGCTCTTTTGCAAAAAAAGCTAGCATTCGCGGATACGAGTTATCAAAATACTGACTAACAATATCCTTCAATGCAAATTGCTGGTATTCTTCCCTACTGATAACTGGAAAAAAACTATGCATATTTCCAGCTGTTTCATGATTTAGAAAACCTTTTTCCTCAAGTATCTTCACTATTGTTGCCACACTGTTATAATGCGGTTTTGGGTCCGGCAACAATGGAATTATATCCCTAATAAAGGCTTTGTTTAAATCCCAAAATACTTGCATTATCTGTTCTTCTCGCTTAGCTAATTTTATCATAGTTAAAATATTTTAGTGCAAGATACTACTAATTAATTAGTAGACAAACTAATTTGTTAGTATTTTAACTAATCAATTAGTAATAATGTAAAATTCATACAATTAAAGTTCTAAAATTATCCCTACTAATCATCTGTATTAGAATTGATTAACAACACGTTAAAACACTAAAAACATTTTATTTTTCTTTATAATATAATGATACAAATTCTATAAACTATCGAAAACCCATTAGCATAAACATATACCCTAACATTTCTTTTTTACTATTTTACGGAATACAATCAAGAGCAAATCAATTCTTTTTTTAAAAATATAAATCCCTACTTTTGCACCTTAAAACACAATAAATCTATTTTATGCTTATCATAGGAATCGCAGGAGGAACAGGATCAGGAAAAACAACCGTGGTACATCAAATCATGAATGAATTACCGGAAGCGGAAGTTGGGATTATTGCTCAAGACTCCTACTACAAACAAACGCACGACCTGAGTTACGAGGACCGATCCCATATCAATTTTGACCACCCGAGAGCTATTGATTTTGAATTATTAGTAGCACATCTTAAGGAGTTAAAGGCCGGAAATACAATTGACCAACCTGTCTATTCTTTTGTACAGCACAACAGAACAGACGACATCGTTGTTACGCATCCTAGAAAAGTAATGATTGTGGAAGGCATATTAATCCTGACAAATCCCGAATTAAGAAACCTTTTTGACATCAAAATATTTGTTCATGCCGATTCAGATGAACGATTGATTCGTCGTATGAAAAGAGACATTGCCGAACGTGGAAGAGACATGCATGAAGTTCTAAATCGCTATCAAAGCACCCTAAAACCAATGCACGAGCAATTTATCGAACCTTCAAAAGCCTTTGCGGACATTATAATTCCCAACGACAAATTCAACACTGTGGCCATTGATGTAGTTCGTGCCGTAATTAATCAACGTATTTTATAATTTTGTTGTAATTTTATCGTGTTAATTCACAACAATTCTTTATTGCATTTTATATAATGTAAATTAAGAAGTTATAAAACAAATAGTTGTTCCCCATTAAATTTGGATTAAAAAATATTCCCAATGAAAAACCCCTTTAAAGACAAATCTTGGTTTAAATTTTTAAGTAACAAGTACGTTTGGGTCTCGTTATCGTTTTTAACTTGGATGATTTTTCTGGATAACTATTCTTATTTTGAACATCGTTTTTTGGACAAGCAAATTGACGAACTTGAAGATAATGCCACTTATTATCAAGGCGAAATAAAGAAAGATGAAGAAAACATCAAACAGCTAAAAAATCCGTTGCAAATCGAAAAGTATGCTCGGGAAAAATACTATATGAAAAAAGATAGTGAAGATATTTATATCATCGAGTTTGATGGTGATACTGTCAAAAAAAAATAATCCTATCGCATTTCAAATCTAATTACAATTAAAAAATGGCCAAGAATTTATTCGACGATTTCAGCCCTGTTTCTGCAAAACTTTGGAAACAAAAAATTCAATTTGAACTAAAAGGAGCAGATTATAACGAAACGGTAATCTGGAATTCTCCCGAGGATATCAAAGTAAAACCATTTTACGATAAAGAAGATGTTGCCAAAAAGTATAGCGTTGCCACAAAAGCTTCGCAATTCAAAATTTGCCAAAACATTTATGTCTTCGATATAGAAAAATCAATTGAAAAAGCATTGGATTCCATCAATCGCGGTGCCGAAAGTATACGTTTTACCATTCCGGAAGAAACCGTAAACATCGAAAAACTATTGGAAAAGCTTCCTTTAGAAAAAATTGCAGTTTACTTTCATTTCAATTTTATTTCAATCGATTTCGTTAAAAAGATTAACGCTATTGCAAAAGATAAAAAAGCAACTATCTATTGTCTTTTAGATCCAATCGGACAATTAGCCAAAGACGGAAATTGGTACAATACCCAAGAAAAAAACAACTTTGACACCCTAAATACTCTTTCGAAAGAAACCTCATCTCTTTCGATCATAAGCATCAACGGTGGATTGTATCAAAATGCGGGTGCCACTATGGTACAGCAAATTGCCTACAGCCTGGCACACGCCAATGAATATTTCAACCGAATACAAGATATAAATCAACCTATCGTTTTTCAAATTTCTGTAGGAGCCAATTATTTTTTCGAAATCGCAAAACTTCGTGCTTTTCGAATCCTTTTCAAAAGCATAGCCAAAGAATACAATCACAATTTGGATTGTCATTTATTGGTTACTCCAACAAAGCGCAACAAAACCATCTATGACTATAATGTAAACATGCTTCGCACCACAACCGAATGTATGAGTGCGATTCTTGGTGGAGCAGATGCCATAGCAAATTTACCTTATGACTCTTTGTACCATAAAGACAATGAATTTGGAGATAGAATTGCTAGAAACCAATTACTGATTCTAAAAGAGGAAAGTTATTTTGACAAAGTAGACAATCCTGGCGATGGGAGTTATTATATCGAAAGCCTAACCAATCAATTGTCAGAAAAAGCATTAGTATTATTCAAAGATATTGAAGCCAACGGAGGTTTTCTAAAACAACTGAATGAAGGTCTAATCAAAAGAAAAATACAGGAAAGTGCCGATGCTGAACAAAGTTTGTTCGATTCCGGAAAAGAAACGCTTTTGGGGACAAACAAATATCCCAACAAGAACGACAAAATGAAACATGACTTAGAATTATTTCCTTTTGTAAAAATCAAACCCAGAAAAACCTTGATTACGCCAATAATTGAAAAACGATTGGCAGAAAAATTAGAGCAGGAAAGACTTTCTGAAGAGTAATCAGGTTGCAGTATTCAGTCTTCAGTAAAAACTAAATATCAATTTGGTTAAGTAACTGAAGATATCAAAGACTAAAAAAATGAAAAGAAAAGATTTACAACATATAAAGCTTGACAATTCCAACAATTTGGAGACTGA
The DNA here is from genome assembly GCF_035760125.1 of Flavobacterium sp. Lineage (GTDB taxonomy): Bacteria > Bacteroidota > Bacteroidia > Flavobacteriales > Flavobacteriaceae > Flavobacterium. The sequence continues at coordinate 11,707 of NZ_DASTTN010000256.1, read as the reverse complement.
TCCCTTAAACTTGGAACAAAATTTTCAAACTGCTGAAGGAATTGAACTTCACAAAACATATGCTGAAAAGGATATAGAATCTATCGAGCATCTTGATTTTGGAGCAGGCTTTGCACCCAACTTGCGCGGGCCTTATGCCACCATGTACGTTCGCAAACCTTGGACAATACGCCAATATGCAGGATTCTCAACTGCCGAAGAAAGCAATGCTTTTTACAGACGCAACTTAGCTGCAGGTCAAAAAGGCCTTTCAATAGCTTTTGATTTACCCACACACAGAGGTTACGATTCAGATCACGAACGTGTAGTTGGTGATGTAGGAAAAGCTGGAGTTGCCATAGACTCTGTTGAAGACATGAAAGTATTGTTCAATCAGATTCCACTTGACGAAATGTCGGTTTCAATGACTATGAATGGTGCCGTTTTACCCATTATGGCTTTTTATATTGTTGCAGCTGAAGAACAAGGTGTAAAACCGGAACAGCTTTCAGGAACCATTCAAAATGACATTTTGAAAGAATTTATGGTTCGTAATACATACATCTATCCACCTACTCCATCGATGAAAATCATCGCCGACATATTTGAATTCACCAGCAATAAAATGCCGAAATTCAATTCCATTTCCATCTCTGGTTACCACATGCAGGAAGCTGGAGCAACAGCCGATATTGAATTGGCTTACACATTGGCCGATGGATTGGAATATATTAGAACAGGATTGGCAACGGGAATGAAAATTGATGATTTTGCTCCACGCCTTTCTTTTTTCTGGGCAATTGGAATGAACCATTTTATGGAAATTGCCAAAATGAGAGCGGGAAGAATGATTTGGGCAAAATTGATTAAGCAATTCAACCCAACGGATGACAAATCATTGGCACTAAGAACCCACTGCCAAACATCGGGTTGGAGTTTAACAGAACAAGATCCTTTCAACAATGTGGCACGTACCTGCATTGAAGCAACTGCTGCTGCTTTTGGAGGGACGCAATCTTTACACACCAATGCACTGGATGAAGCGATTGCTTTACCTACTGATTTTTCAGCTCGAATTGCACGAAATACTCAAATATATTTACAGGAAGAAACTAAAATCACCAAAACCGTAGATCCTTGGGCTGGTAGTTATTATGTAGAAAGCCTAACCAATGAAATTGCCAAAAAAGCTTGGAAACTCATAGAAGAAGTTGAAGAATTGGGTGGAATGACCAAAGCCATTGAAACTGGAATTCCTAAAATTCGAATTGAGGAAGCTGCAGCACGCAAACAAGCCCGTATTGACAGTAGTCAAGATATCATTGTTGGTGTTAACAAATACCGTTTGGAAAAAGAAGATCCATTACAAATTCTAGATGTGGACAATCAAATGGTTCGCCAACAACAACTCGAACAATTAGACAGAATTAAAGCATCCAGAGATTCTGATAAAGTACAGGCATCGCTTCAAAAATTAAAGCTTTGTGCCGAAACTGGAGAAGGAAACTTACTGGAATTTGCAGTGGAAGCAGCAAGAAATCGTTGTACATTGGGAGAAATTAGCGATGCATTGGAAACCGTTTTTGGTAGATATAAAGCACAAATTAAATCTTTTAGCGGAGTATATAGCAAAGAAATGAAAGACGACAAAAGCTTTGAAAAAGCAAAACAACTGGCAGATGCCTTTGCCAAACAGGAAGGGCGTCGACCAAGAATCATGATTGCCAAAATGGGACAGGATGGTCACGACCGTGGTGCAAAAGTAGTTGCCACAGGTTATGCCGATGTGGGGTTCGATGTGGATATTGGCCCATTATTTCAAACACCTGCCGAAGCAGCCAAGCAAGCTGTGGAAAACGATGTGCACATCCTTGGTGTATCGTCACTCGCAGCAGGCCACAAAACATTGGTTCCCCAAGTAATTGAAGAACTAAAAAAATACGGAAGAGAAGATATTATGGTCATCGTTGGCGGAGTAATCCCTACACAAGATTACCAATTTTTATTTGATGCTGGAGCTGTAGCCGTTTTTGGACCTGGAACAAAAATAAGCGACGCAGCCATCCAGATTTTAGAAATTTTAATCGATTAATAAATACTAGATTTAAAGAATTTATTAACATCATTAAATTGATACTTCTTTACTTTTATAGCTATTCGGTACTTTAGTTAATTTTTAAAGTACCGAATAACTACATTAAAAACTCTCTGTTTATTTTTCCAAATCAATATCGAAAACACACTCAATCTCTTTTAATTTACTAAAAAAATATGCTCTTCTTTTTTCTTTAGATATTTATACGCCAGCAAAAATCTAATCTCCAGAAACAAACTATTCACTAAAGAATAGTCAGACATATCTATTTTTTAATATAACTCTCCATTTTCTACCTTAAAATTTAAAATTAAGAGGTACTTCCCTAATAATTAAAATTTTACGACTCTCTATCTGAATAAAATAGACTCTTTTAATTAACATCTATTAAGCAAGGTGTTAACAATACGTGCTTAATATTTAACCTATTTTTATAATAGTTTTTATTTTAGAATAATTAATCTAACAAAAAGGGGAAGAAACAAAGAACAAACCTTACTATTTGTTTTAAAAATAAAATTTCAAAATATAATATTAATTTAAATTAATTTAAAATAGAATATTATGAAAACAGTTTTAATTATCGCATTAGTTTTAGGATTGCATATTACCTCATATTCACAGAATAAGATAGGAGAAGATAATGATGAAGGAAACATGAATACCGTAGACCTACCAGAGATCGTTATTAAAAATGCAGGAAAAGATTTTTCATATTATCTGCCCGATAAAAATCCAGACCCTAGTATCGTACAACTACAAAAAGAATTTATTGCCTATAATTTAGGAAAAGACTACAAAGGTTTTGAAAATTACCTTGTTATTTTAGAAGGACAAAAAGGGATTTTGACTGCCACTTATGATTCAAACGGAAAACTCACTAGTGTTGTTGAAAAGTACAGCAATACTCAACTGCCAGTTCCTGTCATCTATTCAATTTACAAAGCATATCCAGGTTGGCAAATTGTAAATGATAAATATCTTTACACACAAGAAAATGGAGATATTACAAAAAAAGAGTACAATTTAAAACTCAAAAAAGACAACGAAGTAATTAAATTAAAAGTAAATCCGAAAGGTGAAATCATCTCAAAAAGTTAAACAAAAAAATTAAGAGGCGGTTTGGAAATGATTTTCCAAACCGCCTCTTAATAATAAAATTTGAGATTCACTACAATTTAAATCACCACTCTTGCAGTACTGTCCGCAACAATAAAGGAAGTATCATAACCTCCAAATCTTCTCAGATAGTTTCGTAGCGAAGTCCCGTAAATATCTTTAAAGAAACGTTTTCTATCATATCTGAAAAACTTTTTAACAGATCCACACCAGCCAAATGAGCAGCTGCCAAAATACCGAATTCTGTAATTCGGGCTCCGTTGAGAACCGTTCCGTCAAACTTTTCAATTACCCCTTTAACTCCGAGCAATAAAAGCTTTTTCCTGTAATCGTGGACTGTTTAAAAATGCATCGCTATAGTGGATTCCTATATTTTTTAAAGTTTCTATACCAGACTGGTATTTGCTAAATAGCCGAGAGAATTAATTTTTCTATATTTTCCTCTTGCACAAGCAAAATCCAAAGCCCAAGAACAAACTATTAACTAAAGAATAATCAGCTTTCTTTTATTTTTTTAATATAAATCGCCATTTTCTACCTTAAAACTCAAAATTGGGAGGTACTTGCTTAATAATTAAATTTTTATAACTCTCAATCTGAATAAAAGAGCTCTCTTAAATTAACATTAATTAAGCAAGGCGTTAACAACACATGCGTTATAATTAACCTATTTTTATAACAGTTTCTAAAATAAATAAATAACAAAAAGGGGAAGTAACAACGAAGAAGCCTTACTATTTGTTTTAAAAATAAAATTTCAAAATATAATATTAATTTAAAATAGAATATTATGAAAACCGCTTTGATTATCGCATTAGTTTTAGGAATACATATTACATCATACTCGCAAAATAAGGCAGGAGAAGGTAATGACGAAGGAAATATGAGCACAATAGACCTACCAGAGATTGTTATTAAAAATGCAGGAAAAGATTTTTCATATTATTTACCAGACAAAAACCCAGACATTACCGTTAATCAGCTTGAGAAAGAATTTGTAGCTTATGATTTAGGGAAAGACTATGAGGGATATGAAAACTATCTGGTTATTTTATCTACAGGAAAAGGCTCACTATCAGCAACTTATGACGTTAATGGTAAACTTACTAGTGTTGTTGAAAAATACACTGATACAATGTTACCTCATGCGGTTATTTACTCTGTTTACAAAGCATATCCAGGTTGGCAAATTGTAAATGATAAATATCTTTACACACAAGAAAATGGAGATGTTACAAAAAAAGAGTACAATTTAAAACTTAAAAAAGACAACGAAGTAATTAAATTAAAAGTAAATCCGAAAGGTGAAATCATCTCAAAAAGTTAAACAAAAAATTAAGAAGCGGTTTGGAAAATCATTTCCAAACCGCCTCTTAATAATAAAATTTGAGATTCAATACAATTTAAATCATCACTCTTGCAGTACTGTCCGCAACAATAAAGGCAGTATCATAACCCCCAAATCTTCTCAGATAGCTTCTTAACGAAGTTCCATAAACGTCTTTAATAAAACGTTTCCCTTTATATCTGAAATATTTTTTAACAGATCCCACACCAGCAAGATGTGCCGCTGCCAAAATTCCTGATTCAGTGATTCGGATTCCGTTCAAAACAGTTCCATCATACCTTTCAATAACTTTTCTTAACTCCCATTTGTTTTTTGACAAAAGAGCAATAAAAGCTTTTTCTTGCATTCTGGGGCTGTTTAAAAATGCGTCGGAATTGTGAACCCCAATAGTTTTTAAAGTTTCAATACCAAATTGGTATTTTCCTAAATAACCGAGAGAATTAATTTTTCTGTATTTTCCTTGTGACTCTTTGAAGCCGATTGCTTCTTTATATCCAATAAAAAAGGTTCCAGTATAGGGAATCTCAGAATTGGTATAATCGCTCACATTTAATGATGGTAGTAAGTAGGATGTATCATCTGTTTCGTTAATTAGAAACCATGGGGTAGATTCTAATTTGGAGGGTTTAAAACCTAAGCTTAAAAAAGCTACTACAACAATCAAACTTGTGTAAAAATACCATTTTTTTATCATATTTGGGTTTTCTTCAAAACGCTGTCCCGTTATGAAATTTCTATGCTCAAAGATACGACTTTAAAAATAAAGCTGAAAATCAAGGCTTTAAACTTATCAACTTTTTAAATTTATCGCCCATAAGTAACTAGTTGTGCGGATGTTCGAGTTTTGAAAATAATACGAAATAATTGAAAAAACGCAACTTATTCAGCATCAAAACATAAGCTTATTCTTGTTTAAAAAAAGAAAAAAAGTCTAGAAAAAGTAAAATAACACTGAAATGATTACAAATTCTTCATTTTACGATAACGTTTGAAATAAAAACATAAGAATTATTAATTAATATATTCACATTTGGGCATGACCACAAGGGTCGGGCTGTCCATTATATCTTTTCTTTTCCTAAAAAAGGAAAAGAAAAGGATGCCATTTCCATCCCTCATGCAATCACGTTTTCAAAACATCCTTTTAGGCAAGTTCAATACATAAAAAAAGCTTCAAAACTGTTATTAAAACAATTTTGAAGCCTTTTAAAATATTCCTTACGATTACAAAAACCTAACGTTGCACTCCTTGACTATTAATCCAATCTGAATATTTTTTGGCATTTACATTATGTTCAGCCAAAGTAGCCGCAAATTCGTGGTATCCAAAGCGATCTACACTCGCGCAGAAATAGATATAATTATTTTTTTCTGGATTTAAAACCGCTTCGAGTGCCGTAATATCGGGCATTGCAATTGGTCCTGGAGGAAGTCCTATATTCACATAAGTATTATAAGGCGATTTCATAATCAAATCATTGTAGAAGACTCTTTTAATTACTTGATTAAAATCATTGGACTTCTTTTTCATCGCAAAAATTACGGTTGGATCAGCCTGCAATGGCATTTCTAATCTCATTCTATTCAAATAAACTCCCGCAATTCTTGGTCGTTCATCTTTTTTAACTGATTCTTTATGCACTATAGAAGCCAGAATAGTAGCTTGAATTGGTGTAAGACCTTGTGCCGCAGCTTTGGCAGTACGTTCTTTGTTCCAAAATTTATTATATTCCTTAATCATTTTATCTCGAAACTTCTCTGCCGAAGTATTCCAGTAAATATCATAAGTATTGGGGATAAACATAACCAGAACATTCTCTTCCGTAAATCCGTTTTCTTTCAAAAAAATAGAATCTTTAAAGGTATTCAATAACTCAAGACTATCCGGTTCGATTTGGGAACCCACTCTACCAGCAAAATTTTCTAGACGCTCTTGATTATTGAAAGCCAAACTTACGGGATCATTAAATTTCATCGCTTTAACCAACTCATAACTATTCATACCATTCTTTAGCAAAAAGCGACCTGCTTTTACGTTTTCTGGATAACTCGTTTTTCCAGCTACCATTTCAAAACGGCTTATATCTTTGACATAAGGCTCTAAAATATGTTTTACTTGCTCATAATCCGATCCTGTTGGCACGTATACATACAACTCTTTATCTGCAAATTTTGTGTTACCACTAAAAATTTGATACATTAAAACAAATCCATAAACGATTAATATTGAAATTAATGCAACGGATACTAATGATACTATTTTTTTTAGATTCAAAATAAAAAAATTTAAAATTATTGCGCCAGTTCGCTGTCGCTCGTGTGATTATTAATTAATTGAAAAATGGCTTCGTCTTTGTAAACTCCATTTACCAAAGTCCAATCTTTCTTTACGCCTATTTTTTGGAAACCAAATTTAGTAAAAAGAGCAATACTAGCCTTATTTTCACATCCAATATTTGCATATAATTGATGTAAATTAAGATTATAAAAGGCATACTGAATTAGTAAGTCCAGCGCTTCCGACCCAATATTCTGATTTCTATTCTCTTCGCCCTGAATCACAATCCCAACACCAGCTCTATTGTTCTTGGGATCAAAATCAAACAAATCAATGAGTCCCAAAGCCGGAAAATCTTCATCTTGACAAATTGCCAATCGCAATTGCTTGGCTTCATAAATATCCTGATAGGCATTTTCCAAATACTGCTTCACCAAAAACCGACTATAAGGCGTATGCGTGTTGCTCACTTCCCAAATACTCTGGTCGTTTTCTATGGCATAAACAAACTCCAAATCATTGGGTTCTAGTGCTCGAATGTAAATATTATCGCCTTTTAATGTTTTCATTTATTTTTTCAAAAAGTAAGTCTTACCTCTACTTCTATTTTTTTCTATTTAGAAATAAATTTGATTTTTCTAAAGTTTATACACTAAACTTCAATCGTCCCTTTAAACACAAATTCAGCAGGTCCTTTCAAGAAAACATTCGTAAATCCGTTTTCGCCTTTATCGAAGGAAACGACTAATTTTCCGCCTTCTACATTCACATTGATAGCTGTGGCATTTGTTTGTCCTGTGGCATTCATAGCGATTGCAACTGCTGTAGCTCCAGTTCCGCAAGCCAAAGTTTCATCTTCAACGCCTCTTTCGTAGGTACGAAGTCTAAAAGTGGTATCGTCTATTTTTTTTACAAAATTAATATTGCTTCCTGCTGCACCGTACATTTCGCCATAACGAATCGCAGCACCTTCTGCTTTTATATTGTAATGCTCTAAATCTTCCACCATTTGAACATGATGTGGAGAACCTGTATTCAAGAAAGAGTGGTCTTTTTTAATATCTATAGTTGGAACATCAATCATCTGTAAAGAAACCAATCCGTTATCTTCAAATGAAGCATGGTGCAAACCATCTGTAGCAATAAAAGTAGTTTTGTCTTCAATCACTTCTAAATCTTTGGCGAAAGCCACCAAACAACGTCCTCCATTGCCACACATCGAACTTTGATTCCCATCGGAGTTGTAATACACCATTTTGAAATCAGTATCCGAGTCATTTTCCAACAAAATAAGTCCGTCTCCACCTATCCCAAAACGTCTGTCGCACAAATGAGCAATCAACTGTGTATTCTCTTTTGGGAAAAATCCGGAACGATTGTCAATCATAACAAAATCGTTTCCAGCACCTTGGTATTTATAAAATTCTAATTGCATTTTTATTTCCATTTTATCACACAAAAGTACAAACTATTAATGAATTGTTAATCATTGTTAAAGAGCGTTAAACCACATTGTTCGAAAAAAAAATTCTGCTAAATTCGTTATCAAATAACTAAATAAAACACGTTTTTATTATGAAACAAATTTCAAAATTATTCTTGGTATCCTTGTTGAGTGGCGCAACAACCCTTGGCGCATACAAATTATTATTTGACAACAATGGTTATTTTTCGTCCACCAAACATGGTATTACTACTCTTGCTCCAGAATCCTACGGAAGGACAGTTGGTTTAACTCCCGAAAATACCGATTTTACTATTGCGGCAGAAAAAACCATCCACACGGTAGTGCACGTAAAAAATGTATCAGTAAAAACCATTTCCAATCCCATAATGGAATTCTTTTACGGATATGGAGGACAACAACAGCAAGAGCAAGTTGGAACTGGATCGGGCGTTATTATTTCTGAAGATGGTTATATTGTGACCAACAATCATGTAGTAAAAGACGCTACCGATATTGAAATCACGTTGAACAATAAAAAAACCTTCAAGGCAAAACTCATTGGAACCGATTCGAAAATGGACATTGCCTTGCTAAAAATTGATGCCGATGAAAAACTACCGTATTCCACATTTGCCAATTCCGATTCGGTTAAAGTGGGAGAATGGGTACTCGCAGTGGGCAATCCATACAACTTAACATCAACCGTTACTGCAGGTATTGTTTCGGCAAAAGCCAGAAATCTGGATGCTAGAGGAATTCAGTCTTTCATACAAACTGATGCTGCTGTAAACCCAGGCAACAGTGGAGGTGCACTTGTAAACACCCGTGGTGAATTGATAGGAATCAACACAATGATTTCATCAATGACAGGTTCTTATGTTGGTTATTCTTTTGCCATTCCTTCCAATAATGCCCGAAAAATAATCGAGGACATAATGGAATTTGGAAATGTACAAAGAGGAATTCTAGGAGTTGAAGGCGGTGAATTAAACAGTACTGCGTCTAAAGAACTAGGAGTTACACAAACTCAAGGTTTTTACATTAACAAAGTATCCAAAAACTCAGGTGCCGAAAAAGCCAAATTGCAAAAAGGGGATATCATCATCAAATTAGACAATCAGGATATTGCCACTTTTGCAGATCTTTCGGGTTATGTAAACACCAAAAGACCAAATGACAAAATTCAGGTTACTATCATTAGAGATGGAAAAAATTTGATTGTACCAGTTGTATTGAGTAAAAATGAATCTTTTACCACTGAATTTAAAGGAATCGAAGTAGAAAATATTGACGCTGCCGATAAAAAGAAATTTAAAATCGATTATGGTGTAAGAATTAAATCGATCAACAATGAAAACTTAGCACAATATAGTGACGAACTTACAGGAAATATCATTTTGAGCATTGACAATGTCAAAGCAACAAACATTGAAACGGTTTCCAAACTTTTGAATAATAAAGACGAAAAACAAAGTACTCGTATCGAAATGATAAATAAAAATGGAGAAGTCATTCGAATAATTATCTAAAACGTTAAAACCATAAATTAAAAGCCGACTTGTAAATGCAAGTCGGCTTTTTTTATTCTAAAAAAAATATAAAAAAAGTTACGAAATCGATTGAAATAAGTACTTTTGCACCAAATTTTTAAAAACTGCATTAATTAACAATACAAATTTTCAACATGAATAACATGGATTTATACGAAAAAGAGGTTTCGTTTCAAGCCGATAGAAGACGTTCAGGAGTAGAATTAATTAAAATTATTAGTGATTTATGGTATGACAAATCAATCGAATTGGTTTTGTTCCGAAATCAATTAATAGATAGAAACGTAAGCGAAATTATCAACTTACATGAATATGCAGGTAAATTTGTGGGCAAACCGATTTCTGTTTCAGATTCTGTTGAAATCGCCAATGTAATTCTTACTTTGGATTTACCACCATCAAAATTGGATATCGGGAAACTTACTTACGAGTATCGTCTAGAAGATGAAAAATACCCAGATGCAAGACATTTTGTTTTAGACAAATTGAAAGAAGCTAAATTCTCTGAAGAAATCCAACCCAAAGATGTAATTCTTTATGGTTTTGGCCGTATTGGACGCTTATTGGCACGAGAGCTAATGTCCAAAACAGGAAAAGGAGAGCAAATGCGTTTGAGAGCCATCGTTACGAGAGACAAAAACGATGCGACAAGCCTAGAAAAAAGAGCTTCATTACTGCGTTATGATTCCATTCACGGAGATTTCAAAGGTTCTGTTGTTGCCGATACTATAAACAATGCCTTAATCATCAACGGTACTACAGTTCATATTATCACAGCAAACACTCCTGAAGAAATTGACTATACTAAATACGGAATCGACAATGCCCTAGTGATTGACAATACGGGTGCTTTCACAACTAAAGAAGCATTGAGCCGTCATTTAGTTTCAAAAGGAGTCGATAAAGTATTACTTACTGCACCAGGAAAAGGAGTTCCAAATATTGTTCATGGAGTTAATCAAAACGAATACAACCCAGACGAAATCGACATTTTCTCGGCTGCTTCATGCACCACCAATGCGATTACTCCAATCCTAAAAGCGATTGAAGACACTTTGGGAGTTGTAAAAGGACATCTTGAAACAATTCATGCTTACACAAACGACCAAAATTTGGTTGACAATATGCACAAAAAATACCGTCGCGGTAGAGCAGCTGCACTCAATATGGTTATCACCGAAACTGGAGCTGGAACCGCAGTTGCCAAAGCATTGCCATCCTTAGAAGGTAAATTAACTTCAAATGCCATCCGCGTACCTGTTCCAAATGGTTCTTTGGTCGTGTTAAATCTTGAAGTAAACAAAGAAACTTCGGTAGAAGCCATCAACACCATCATGAAAAAGTATGCACTTGAAGGTGAATTGGTAGAACAAATCAAATATTCATTGAATAACGAATTAGTTTCTTCAGATATCGTAGGAACTTCAGCACCTTCAATTTATGACAGCAATGCTACCATCGTTTCCAAAGATGGAAAAAATATAGTGCTTTACATTTGGTACGACAACGAATACGGCTACAGCCACCAAGTAATAAGACTAGCCAAATATATTGCCAAAGTAAGACGTTTTACGTACTACTAGCATTTAGATTTACAGGTTGGGAAAACTCTTTTAGTTTTAATTTTAGTTTTTTAGATAATAAATGTGCCCCAGCCTGGATTCAACAGAAATCCGCCAAGTTTTAGAACGAGGCGGATTTTTTATTTTCAGTTCAAAAAAAATTTAAAATCTTTTTGGGCGTGCCCCCGTTTAGTAAAGTGGCCAACTTATAGTATCGCTTAGACGGCCCCTTTCCTCAACGGGGTCAGGCTATCCGCGCTACTTCGGTAGCTTGCTACTATCCTTCACGCACTAAACGACAACTATTTATTACAAAAGATATTTAGAAT
>NZ_DASTTN010000255.1:0-9456 GCF_035760125.1 Flavobacterium sp. | reverse complement strand
GGTAAATCTCACGACATTCGTATCGAAGCTTCTTCTGGATTAACTTCTGAAGAAATCGAAAGAATGAAACAAGATGCTGAAGCAAATGCTGAATCTGACAAAATCGCAAGAGAAAGAGCTGAAAAATTGAACGAAGCTGATGGAATGATCTTCCAAACTGAGTCTCAATTGAAAGAACTTGGAGCTAAATTGTCTGATGATAACAAAGTAGCTATCGAGTATGCATTGACTGAATTGAGAATGGCTCACCAATCTCAAGACATTCCTGCAATTCAAACTGCTCTTGACAACATCAATGCAGCTTGGAAAAAAGCTACTGAAGCGATGTATGCTCAAGGAGAACAAGGTCAACAAGCTGCTGAGCCACAAGCTCAAGCACAAGGAGACAATGTTGAAGACGTTGAATTCGAAGAAGTAAAATAATTATTTCTTGTAGAGAAGCTATTTATTGCGTCTTTACAATGATTATAAATGAAAAACCGAGTCAGAAATGGCTCGGTTTTTTTATGCTTTAAAGTCAAATACATTATATTTTTTTTCGTAATATTACTATACAAATTATTTTATGAGAAAGATTAAATACAAGAAAGGCAAACGACTACAGCCTTTTACGCTCGAATATACCGGTTTGCACAGAAACAAAGAGATTGAGATGCAATTGTTTGTTTATGACGATTGTACGGTTGATGAATATGAGAATGGCACTATTGCTAACTTGGAAAAGCATATCGATTTAACTAAAATAAATTGGTTGAATATTCATGGATTAACTGATATTAATTTGCTTAAAGAAATCGCAGACCATTTTAATATAGACGATTTTATGTTGGCTGATATTTTGAATACCACCAAAAGAACTAAACTTGAAGAGGAAAAAGATGTTTTGTTTTTTAATATAAAATCAATGCTGCCTTCAGAAACCACTGATGATATACGAGTGGAGCAGATAAGTTTTTTGTTGAAAAAAGGAATCTTAATTTCTTTTCAGGAAAAAAGAAGCGATTTTTTCACTCATATACGCGAACGCATTCGAACCAATTCTGGAATTGTGCGCACAAAGAATGCAGACTATCTATTGTATATTTTGCTGGATGCCATTATTGGCAATTTTTACATAACACTTGAAAACGAGGAGGATAAGATAGAAGAATTGATAGATTTTACCAAGAATAGCGCCGATCCTATTATATTGGAAAAAATTGAAAAACACAGGGATAATTTTAATTTTTTGAAACGTTCCATTATTCCGCTTCGGGATTCTTTATATGATATAAAAAACATTAAAGAGGATAATGTATTTAATGAAATTGAGCCCGATAATTTTAGCTTTTTTACCCGTTTGCATCAAAAATGCTTAGAACTTTTGGAACAAATAGAGTCGGATATGGGGTCTTTGGAAAGTGCTTCTAATTTCTTTTTTGCGGCTCAAACACATAAGATGAATGAGATTATGAAAACGCTGACCATTATTTCGGTAATATTCATTCCGCTTACTTTTATTGTTGGGGTTTATGGAATGAATTTTGACAATATGCCCGAATTGAGATATCACAATGGATATTATTTGGTGGTGGGTTTTATGTTCTTGGTAGTAATTGGGATGGTTTTTTATTTTAAAAGGCGAAGATGGTTTTGATTTTTGGAATTAAGTAACAGTTTGTTATTTAAAGCTGATTTTGGTCATATTTAGAAGGAAATTAAAGATGTAATTTTGTATAAAGCATTTAAAGAGATTAAATTTTAAAAGTAAGAATATGAAAAAAGCTATATATATCGCAACGATTGAGGAGAATTGCGGTAAGACGATAATTACCTTGGGGTTATTGAGAATGCTGTTGGGAAAGACTGCAAAAGTGGGTTATTTTAGGCCTGTGATTGAAGATTATGAAGAGGGCAAAAAAGACACTCATATCGAGATGGTTATTTCATATTTTGACTTAGATATTCAATATGAAGATGCTTATGCTATTACAAAAAGTAAATTAATCAAGAAAAAAAACAATGGAAAATTAGGTGAAGTTGTTGATTTGATTATTGAAAAATACAAAAAACTGGAAGACCGTTTTGATTTTGTTTTAGTTGAAGGAACAAGTTTTACAGGAGAAGGAACTGTCATTGAATTGGACATGAATGTTCTGATTGCCAAAAATCTTGGGATACCTACTATCATTGTTGGTTCTGGAGAAGGGAAAACATTGGAGGAATTAATCGATAATTTGAATTTAGCTTATAATTCATTTAAGGTAAAAGAAGTCGAAGTATTGGCGGTAATTGCTAATAAAGTGCAGCCCCAAAATTTAGAATTGGTTACAACGGGATTGCAGAAAAGTTTACCAGAATCAATTCTAATCAATTCTATTCCATTAATTGGTAGTTTGAATAATCCTACTATGCAAGAAATTGTAGAAGTATTGGATGCTAAAGTATTATTTGGTCAAGAATATTTGAACAATCAAGTGAGTAGTTATAGCATTGGTGCGATGCAACTGTGTAATTATTTATTACACCTTAAAGAGAATAACCTCATTATCACTCCAGGCGACAGGGCTGATATTATTCTAGGGGCATTACAGGCAAATGAATCTGCTAATTATCCAACAGTTTCAGGTATTGTTTTAACAGGGAATATAATACCCGAGGACAGTATCTTGAAATTAATTGAGGGTTTGTCATCAGTGGTTCCAATTATTACCGTAGAAGGGGGTACTTATCATATTGCCAATCAGATTGGAAATATTAAGCCAAAAATATATGCAAGTAATATTCAAAAAATTGAGACATCGATAAATACGTTTGATAAATACGTTGATTTAGATGTATTAATCGACAAGTTTAATGCCTTCAAAGCGGAAGGAATGACTCCTAAAATGTTTCAATACAATATGGTAAAAAGAGCCAAAGCCCATAGAAAACATATTGTTTTACCAGAAGGAAATGATGAAAGGATTATTATAGCTGCAGCTCGTTTACTGGCCATGGATGTTGTTGATATTTCTATTATTGGAAATAAAAAACAAATAGAAAGTAAAGTAGCCGAATTAGGCTTAGATTTTGATTTCTCTAAGGTGCCTATCATTAATCCAATAGAATCTGAAAACTACGATGATTATGTAAATACCTATTACGAGTTACGAAAAGCCAAAAATGTGACTCTAGGAATGGCAAGAGATTTAATGGAAGATGTTTCCTATTTTGGGACGATGATGGTGTATAAAGGGCATGCAGACGGAATGGTTTCGGGTGCAGCACATACAACTCAGCACACCATTTTACCTGCGTTACAATTCATTAAAACAAAACCAAACTCCTCAGTAGTGTCTTCAGTATTTTTCATGTGTTTGGAAGACCGTGTTTCCGTTTTTGGAGATTGCGCTATCAATCCGAATCCGACAGCGGAGCAATTAGCAGAAATAGCTATTTCATCTGCGGATTCAAGTATTTCTTTTGGAATTGAACCAAAGATCGCCATGTTATCCTACTCATCAGGTACATCTGGAAAAGGGGATGAAGTAGAAAAAGTGAGACTTGCAACCGAAATAGTGAAGCAAAAACGCCCAGATCTTAAAATCGAAGGGCCAATACAGTACGATGCCGCAGTTGACTTAGAAGTAGGGCAAAGCAAAATGCCAAATTCTGAAGTTGCCGGTCGTGCGAGTGTATTGATTTTTCCTGATTTGAACACTGGAAATAATACATACAAAGCGGTTCAAAGAGAAACGGGAGCATTAGCAATTGGTCCAATGTTGCAAGGTTTAAACAAACCAGTAAACGACTTGAGCCGTGGTTGTACCGTCGACGATATCATAAATACAGTAGTAATTACAGCTATTCAAGCACAGGATTTATAGCTTTTTAATTAAATAAAATTTTAAATGAAAATAATAATTATAAACTCGGGAAGTTCTTCTATTAAATATCAATTAATAGATATGCCTGCCAATACAGTTATTTGTAGTGGAATGATTGACAGAATAGGGTTAGAATCTTCAAATTTTAGTTATGTGACCAATTCGGTCAAAGTTGAAGAAACTTTACCAATTGCCAATCATAAAATTGGATTGCAGAAGATTTCTCAATTGTTAATGGATGATAAAGTTGGAGTTATCAAAAGTACTTCAGAGATTGAAGCCGTTGGTCATCGTGTGGTACATGGAGGAAGTGATTTTTCGAATACAGTAACGATTACAAAAGAAGTAAAGGACAAGATACGACAGCTTTCAGATTTAGCGCCTTTGCATAATCCTGCCAATCTAGAGGGGATAACTGTAGCGGAAGAAATTTTCAGTGATGCAACACAAGTGGCTGTTTTTGATACAGCTTTTCATCAAACCATTCCAGTCTTGGCACATAAATATGCGGTACCTAATTATCTTTTGACAGAAAATAAAATACGTGTCTATGGCTTTCATGGAACAAGCCACAAATATGTTTCCGAAAAAGCAATTCGCTATTTGAATGAAAAGAATTCTGGAAAATCATCTAAAATCATTACCATACATCTAGGAAACGGATGTAGTATGACAGCTATAAAAGACGGTAAAAGTATAGATACCACACTTGGTTTTGCGCCAATGAACGGTTTGATTATGGGAACACGAAGCGGCGATGTAGATCAGTCAATAATTTTTCATATGGTTAATTCATTGGGATATTCATTGGATGCCGTGAATAATTTATTGCAAAAACAAAGCGGAATGTTAGGTCTTACCGGATTTAGTGATTTGCGAGATATCGAAAGTAATGCCGAAAAAGGGAATTTGGATTGTCAACTGGCTTTGGATATGAATGCCTATAGGATTAAGAAATTTATAGGTTCTTATGCGGCTGTTTTGAATGGGTTGGATGCTATTATTTTTACTGCCGGTATTGGAGAGAATTCATCATACATCAGAAAATTAGTGTGTACCGATATGGATTATTTTGGATTAGAATTGGATTCTGCCAAAAACGAAATTCGTTCTAAAGAAATTAGGGAAATTAATACTCCAGATTCAAAAACAAAAATTTTGGTTATTCCTACTAATGAAGAAATTGAAATAGCTAATCAGGTTTATGAATTGCTATTAAGTTAAAATGAAATCACATCATCAAAAAGCTTCTGTATTCAGAGGCTTTTTTTGTGAATTTTATTGAAGAAATGTAATTATATTTGATGAAAAATCTTCACGTTTTGAAAGCTAAACTACTCTACATACTCTTTTTTGGTTTTGTGTCATTGCAACTATTTGCTCAAGAGTTGCTTCCTTTTGTTGAAAACTATAACAAATCAAATTATCAAGGAGATAATCAGATTTGGAATATTGTACAAGGAAATGATAAGGCCATGTATTTTGCCAATAATTATTATTTGTTGCGATATGATGGCGTAAAATGGGATAAATATACGCTACCGAACAAAACAATTATTCGTTCCATTATGGTAGATGGAGATCGGATTTATTCAGGTTCTTATCAAGAATTCGGTTATTGGTACCGAAAAGACACCAAGATGCATTATGTTTCTATTACGAAAGGGAAAAAGGTTTTTGATGCAAATAATAATGAAGAAATCTGGAAGATATTCAAGTTCAAAAACAAAATTTACTTTCAGTCTTTTAATGGTATTTTCGTTTTTGATGGAAAGGTTATAAAAGAGATGCCATTTACCTTTTTGATTTCCTATTGCTTTGTTATTGACAATCAAATATTGATTGCTTCAGTTGAAAAAGGAATCTTTCGATTGACTAATGAAAAAATTGAAAAAGTAAATGGATTGTCTCTTTTGGAAAATAATGTAATTCATACTATTCAAAAGCACCAAAATAAAATTTATTTTTTTACAAAAAAAAGCGGCGTTTATGTGCTTGAGAATAATGTTTTGAATCCCTGGAAGAATGGTTTAAATGATATATTGAAAACAGCCAATATAAATATTGCTCAATTCATTAAAAACAATAAATTGATTATAGGAACTGCCAATAAAGGTGTTTATATTTTGGATTTGAATGACGGTTCCTATAAAAATATAAATAGGAATAATGTCTTGATGAACAACTCAATTTTGAGTATTGGTCAGGATAAAGAGAATGATTTATGGTTAGGTCTTGATAATGGAATCGCCCATATCGAAGTTAATTCTCCAATTTCGATATTTTATGACAGTTCAGGGATTTTAGGCTCTGTATATTCAGTGGCAAGTACTCCAAAAGGATATTTGATGGCCTCTAATCACGGTGTTTTTAAATATGAAGACAAGCAGCTTACATTAATTCCCAACACGCAGGGACAAGCTTGGAATATTAGTAAAATTAACGATCAATATCTAATTGGTCATAATGAGGGAACTTATATTTATAAAAACGGATTGTTTGGTAAATTGAGTAACATTAACGGAGGCTGGAATTTGGCCAAAAGCAGTATTAATAATACTTACTTACAAGCGACTTACAGTGGAGTAGTTATTTACAGCGATCCTAATGATTTAAATAAAAAAATAGAGATAAAAGGAATATTGAAGCCTATCAAATATCTTGCACAAAACAGGAAAAACGAAATTTGGGCAGCTGATAATAATAGAGGTTTGTATCATATTCTTTATAATGATGATTATAAGACCACCAAAGTTGATAATGTGACCAAACGCAGTAAAATCAGCAATGACTTTGGGGTTAAGATATTTGAATTCCGAAATGAAATTCTTTTTTTGATAGATAATTCATGGTATACTTTTAATTCCATTACTAATCAATTGGAAGCCAATGAACTTTTTAATGCTAATTTTAAAAACGTTTCTGATATTGTGGCTATCGATGAAAATCATTTTATGGTACTTCAGGATGGGCTTTTGTACCATATATATGCTCATGGTACTAAATTTATCCGAAACAGCATTCAAGAGAAATATTATAAGGGAAAAATCATCAATGATAATTTGAAAGTGTTTAAAGATAAAAATAACTTTCTGCTGAATTTGGATGATGGTTTTATTTCACTTGATTTAAAATACGATGAAAAGAAGAAAACCAATGTAAAGATTGAAGCTTTCAATGATGGTATTTTGGTCGAAAACAATTCAAAAATTAATCATAATTCGGAGCTAAGGATAAATGTAATATCTGGAATTTATGGTGCGACAAAGCCAGATTTGTTTTATAAAATAAATGGGACAAAAGATTTTTTTCCTATCAAAGATGGATTGATTCTTTTGAATAACCTAAGCAGTGGTTCCCACGATGTCACTATCTATAGTAATGACGGTTTAAATTATGATAAAATAGCCAATTTTCAGTTTGTTGTGGCCAAAGCATGGTATTTTTCAGCTTGGATGATTTTCGTATATCTGATTTTGATTGGGCTTATCCTTTATCTTTATTATAAATGGAATAAGATGAAATACATTCAGAAGCTTAAATTGCAAAAAGAAGAATTAAAGCATCAGAAGGAAATTTTGGAAATGGAATTGAAAGCCGAAAATGAATTGAATAGCCAGGAATATGAGAAACATATTTTGGAATTGGAATTGCAATCAAAATCTTCGGAAGTTGCAGGTAAATCACTTTCAATAGCAAAGCAAAGTGAAATGATTGAAAATATTCAGAATATCTTGGATACAGAATCCGATTTTAATAAATTAAAAAGTGAGATTAAAAAAGCCATAAAAATTAATGCTGTCAATAAGCATGAATGGGAAGTTTTTGAAACCAATCTTAATCAGATTAATAATGAATTCATTATTGCCCTTTCGAAAAAATATCCACACTTGACTTCAAAGGATATTAAATTGTGTGTGTACCTAAAAATGAATCTTTCCTCGAAGGAAATAGCCCCAATGATGAATATTTCTTTTAGAGGAGTGGAGCTACATCGCTATCGTCTAAGAAAAAAACTAGGGCTTGCACAAGAGGAAACACTTTCTAAGTTTCTATTATCTGTATAAAAAAAGCATTTTTTTTGTTAATATTATACTTTTTTTATGCTTTTTTTATGGAATTATAATACATCATCACTACATCATCACTCTTCGATGTAGTACTTCATGTTCTTTGTAAACAGCTGTAAAATAAGGATTTATTATCCAATTATCAGGGTTTGATGTATTCGTGTAGTAGTGTCGTTTCGTCTACTACAACGTTGTATTTAGCTAATTTAGCTGAACTAACTTAAACGTTTAACAAACCTATGAGAAATTTTATTTTTAGCTTTTTAGCACTCATTCTACTTCCAGCCTATATGTCTGGTCAAGTAATCAAAGGAAAAGTATCAGATCAGAATGGACTTGGA
This sequence comes from Flavobacterium sp., assembly GCF_035760125.1. GTDB lineage: Bacteria > Bacteroidota > Bacteroidia > Flavobacteriales > Flavobacteriaceae > Flavobacterium. Next base: position 1,197 of record NZ_DASTTN010000255.1, on the reverse strand, counting down.
ATCCCTGGAGCATTTGTTGTTGCAGGAAATGTTTCCACTGATACTGATTTTGATGGAAGTTTTAGTATTAATGCCAAAGAGGGCACAATATTAAAAATTAGCTTAGTCGGTTTTGAATCTGTATCAGTTGCTGCAACTTTGACACCAATGACTATAACAATGAAAGAATCCAAAGACACTTCATTAAAAGAAGTAGTAGTTATTGGATATGGTACAAGAAAGAAAATAGATAATACTACCGCTATTTCTTCCATAAAAGCGGAAGAGATTACCAAAACCAAAGTATTGAATGCTTCGCAAGCTATTCAAGGTAAAGCGGCTGGTGTACAGGTAATTTCATCTGACTTGCCAGGTAGTACACCTTCAGTAATTATTAGAGGTTTGGGTACTGCTTTAGGGGGGAGAACCCCTTTATATATTGTTGATGGAATGCAAACAGAAAACATCAATAATATTAACTCAAATGACATTACTTCTTATGAAATTTTAAAAGACGCATCAGCACTTGCAATTTATGGTACAAGGGCAGCTAATGGAGTAATCATTATTACGACTAAAAAAGGAAAAGGTGAGAAAATCTCTGTTGAAATTGAAAGCTTTGCAGGTATGAGAGAGCCTTTGAAAAAGGTAAAAATGGCTGGGAGTAATAAATTTTCTCATTATACGAATGCTGCATTACAAACGACTACATTTTCACAAGACCAGCCTGTAAACACTGACTGGTTTGATGAAATTACGAGAACTGGAACATACACTCAAAATAACGTTTCTATTTCTGGAGCATCGGAAAATATAAAATACTTTTTCAGTTTAGGAAACTACGAAGAAAAAGCAGTTTTAAATGGTTTAGATTATGGTCGTACAACTTTCAGGAATAATAATGAATATAAAATTTCCAAAAAGCTGACTATAAATCAAACTTTTAGTTTTACATCTGCAAAATCTGCACCAAAACCATTGAGTGCTTTTACAAATGCATACAAACAATCACCAATTGTGCCAGTTTATTTTCCTGATGGTAAATATGGTGTTTCTCGTGTAGGTGATGATGGCTTTGCCAGCGAAACTGGATCTTCATTTAACAATGTTGGAAATCCAGTGGCTCAATTGAATTTTTTCGATGAGCAGCAAAGAAGCGTTACCTTACAAGGTGGATTGAAATTGGATTATGAAATTATAAAGTCATTAAAATTTACT
>NZ_DASTTN010000254.1:0-2178 GCF_035760125.1 Flavobacterium sp. | reverse complement strand
CACAACCTTAATTCGGGTGCAAATATAAAGTTAAAAATATGGAAAACTAAAATTAATGAACCATTTTAATTTCAACATAAATATAACAAATTGTTTATCAGTAATTTAAAACCAAAACAAATCAATTCTACATTTCTACTTTAATCACAACCCCATAGTCCAATTGCGTTTTAAAAGCTTCCTGCAGGGGAAGATTATTTATTTTGCACAAAATACTTCGGATAACTCCAGAATGCGCCACAATGATAATCGGCTTAGTATTTCCTTTCGAAATATCATTATCCAAAAATTCTCGAACCCTATAATCCAAATCCACAAACGATTCTCCATTAGGTACATTTACAGCAACAAAATCTTCCATCCAAGGGTCTAAGACTTCTCTAGGAATGGCATCCCAACTTTTTAGTTCCCAATCTCCAAAATCCATTTCCATCAATCTTGAATCTTCAATAATGGAAGTGATTTGGGTATTTTTCTGAATATGTTTAGCCAAAATAGAGCATCGCTGCAACGGACTGGAATACAAAATTGCGTCTTGTGGTAATTGGTTCAAAATGGATTCAAAAACAACATCGTAAGGCTCGCGAATTCCTACATCACTCTGACCGTAGCAAATTCCCTTTTCACAAACTGTTTCAGTATGACGGACTAAATAAACTTCCATATTCCAATAATTGATAGATAAAAAACCACTTCACATACTTGTTGCGTAGCACCCAAACAATCTCCCGTATAACCGTCAATCCATTTTTGAAAATATCGGGCTAGAAAAAAACGAGCGATAAAAACAGGAATTAAAACCAACAGTAATTGCCAGTGAGACAAAGACAAAACCACAAGGGGCAATAATCCAAAAAACAAAGCTCCAACTACTTCTTTCCAAGTAAAATTTTGGGCAATTGGTTTGCTTTTGCTCGTTGCATCTTCTCTTGAATATTGATGTGTAAAAACTATGGAAACAGCTGCCAGACGACTAACAGAATGAGCGGAAATGAAAAGTAGCAGAATGCAGGCTGCAGACCCGAGCGACAGCGAACTGGCGAAGCAATACAGATTACAAGTTTGAGGTAAAGAAACCAGATTATAAAGAGTTTCAAACTTCAATAAAAATAGTAACACCAAACCTATAGTTCCGTAGGCACCAATAGCACTGTCTTTCATTATTAAAAGGATTTTCTCTTTGGTCCAACCACCTCCAAAACCATCACAAACATCGGCGAATCCATCTTCGTGAAAAGCTCCCGTAGTTAGAATTCCGGCAATTATTGACAGTATCAATGCTATTTCTACAGAAAATACAATTGATGCCAGGTAATAGATACCAAAACAAATTCCACCAACAATCCAGCCAATTAGAGGAAAATATCTTGATGCTTTGTTTAAATAATCAGGATTGTGGTCGATATTTTTTGGACACGGAATTCTGGTATAAAACATCAAGGCCGTGAAAAATATATGTAATTGTTTTTTCATATTTAAAATTAAATTTACGAACCGCTAACACCAGCAGATTCAAAACTGGCCATTTCGTTCAGAAAACAAACAGCCGACTGAATAATTGGAAATGCCACGGCACAACCTGTACCTTCACCTAACCTTAAATCAAGTTGCAATAGTGGTTGAACATTTAAATAATCCAATATTTTTTTATGCCCTTGCTCGGCTGAAGAATGACAGAATATAGCGTTTTCTTTGATTGACGGATTCATTTTATAGGCTATTAAAAAAGCAACTGTACAAATAAATCCATCGACCAAAATGAGCATATTGTTTTGTTTAGCTTGAAGCATTCCTCCTGCCATTTGCATAATTTCGAATCCTCCAAAGTAGGCTAACTTGCTTTGCAAATCATTTGGCCCACAATAATTTTCAAGGGCTTTTTTTAGAATATTTTGCTTTTGAATTAGCTTTTCGTCAACAACACCCGTTCCTTTTCCGACACAATCTTCGATAGGCAATTCCAAAAGAATACTCATTAGAACCGAAGCAGTGGAAGTATTTCCAATTCCCATTTCACCAAAACCGATGCAATTGCAATCCGTTTCAAAAACCGAATCCACAATTGCTGCCCCTTTAGTAAAACACAAATCCAATTCCGCTTCACTCATTGCCGGACCTTGCAGAAACGACTGTGTTCCTTTCCCTATTTTGGCCGAAACCAGATTGGCGTTTGTCGGG
>NZ_DASTTN010000253.1:0-9636 GCF_035760125.1 Flavobacterium sp. | reverse complement strand
AAATTGGTATATGTATTTCAGCCTTTTTGACAAAACTAAAAAAGTCGATAGTTAGGATATAAATTATTAATCGTTCTAACAAAACAAAAAAGGGGGAAAAATTTCCCCCTTTTTAATAAATCATTTATCAACACATTCAACAGTTGTAAATTTATATTTCACTTTTTCAAAATCTATAGGTGTGCCTTTGGCAAAATAAGAGCGTCCCAAATAGGTTTCTATTTTCCCGCTGCCTAAAATGAGTTCATTACCTTTCTTTAGCATTGCCATTGGATTCTTATATATCTTTTTATCATACGTTCCCTGAAAAAAAGTGTAGTCTACAAATAAGGTGTCTCCGTGAAACCCACCCATAATTTTTCCAGTTTTTACTGGCATATCCATAATTTTCATCACCATATCTCCAGTAACTTTATCACCTTTTAAAGTATTGATTTTTAATTCAATTGTATCATTCTCATACAAAGCTTTATAGCACGCCACACTAATCGGCTCTTCAACCTTGGCTTTGGCTGCTTCAACATCTTTTGGATTTTCATTTTTTTTACAGCTTTGGAGACCAATACAAGCCAATAACAAACAAAATAGGCCTAAATTTTTCATAGTAGTACAGATTTAATTAATAAACTAATAGCATAGCTAATTTACGAATAAATAACGTGCATTAATAGATTCAGTATTTTATATTTTGCAGGACAAATAACTCAATAAAATAATTGCATCAAGGGACTTATTTACCTCATAACTTTATAAAAAATATGTTTTTTATAACACTGATAATCAGATAGATTTAACAATTATACAAAAAGTTTATATTAACTTTGATAAAAGAAATTTCACAAACAATTTAATATACTTATACTATGAAAAAATTAAATTTTATTTGGGGAATACTGATGATTTGTGTTATTAGCACAACATCTATATTCGGGCAATCAGACTCTAAAAAAGACAAAATTATAGCTGATAGCAATACATCAAAAGCTGAGTTCATTAAAACCGATCATCTCATGAAATCAATTTTTGACAATGCCTACGGCTATGTCATCTTTCCAAATGTTGGTAAGGGAGGAGTGGGAGTTGGAGGAGCAGCTGGTAACGGAGCTGTTTATGAAAATAACACATTAATAGGTATGGCTAAATTATCGCAATTGAGTATTGGTTTACAGGCTGGAGGACAAGCTTATCGTGAGGTAATATTTTTTGAATCAAAATCGGCAATGCAACGATTTAAAGAAAGCAAATTTGAGTTTGCAGCTCAAGTCTCAGCAGTAGCTGCCAAAGCCGGCGCCTCAGGAAATGCAAAATATACTAATGGTGTTATGGTATTCACCATGCAAAAAGGTGGACTTATGTATGAGGCATCCGTTGGTGGTCAGAAGTTTAAGTTTAATAAAATATAATTTTTGCTAGTGAAATCTATGACAGTAATATAATTGTTTTATAAAAAATTGCAACGATTAAAAACTAAAAGCTATGATCTTAAAAATGTCATGGCTTTTTTTATTTTCCTTCTGAAGAGGTAATTAAATTTTGACTTCAAATAATCACCTGACGAGGCCATTTAATTATATTTATTTTACTACAAACCAAATAGTTACACAACAAAAGATGTTAATTTAAATCTAAAATATTATGTCTCAATTCAATATCATAAATATTTGGCATTATACTTGTACTCAAACTTATACAGGTTTAAAAATTAAGAGACAGTAATGTAAGCTTAATACTATGTACAATCATTTATAATAACGGTAATCATGAAAAATATAATTTCTGAAAATGATATGAATCAAATAAGAGAATTTATAAATCAAAAAGATAATGAATTCACATATGATCAATATTCAATAGTAGAGCAAAAACAAAAGAAAAAAACACCGTCTAAACTAATTAAAGGAAAAGTCAAAGTATATAACAATAATAGCAGACCAAAACTCATAAATAGTGAATACCTTGACGATGAATCAGAATTAAACTTAATTTCAGAAAGAATGTTACTTTTCTTGAAATTTACTTTTCTTTTTTTGATACTGACTGTTTTCTTTTTTTTTCTAAAAAAAAGCATCTAAAAATAAATATTCCGAATCACTGATACGTTAACCACTCAATAACAGCAATTTGATTATTTATTTTACTATTAAGAAGTTATAATTCGTAACACAACGTAACAAAAAAAATCTAGAACATATAAAAACTAAAAGCTACGACCTTCAAAAGTCGTAGCTTTTTTTTTATCTTTAAATATCTAGTTTAATTAACCACTCAAATACAAAGATTAATACAGCTTTATGGCAAAAAATAAAACAGTTGAAAGTGAAAATAGTGTCACCGATTTTTTAACATCCATAAGCGATGTAAAAAGACGTGAAGACTGTTCGTCAATAATCGACTTACTAAGCAAACTATCAGGCTTTGAACCGAAAATGTGGGGAACTGCTATCGTTGGTTTTGGTATTTATAATTACAAATACGAAAGTGGTCATGAGGGTAATGCACCACTTGCCGGGCTTGCCTCTCGAAAAAATGCTATTACAGTGTATCTGGCTTCCACTTTTGAAGATAAAGAAACATTACTTTCCCAATTAGGAAAACATAAAACCAGTAAAACCTGTCTGTACATTCAAAAATTAGAAGATATTGACATCACTATACTGGGTCAATTAGTACAAAAATCGATTGCCCGAATTAAGGAGCTGTATCCGAATTGATGTTATACCAAAATAACTTCTATTTTTATCTTTAAAATAAAAACCAAATCTTCTAGTACAACATGAAACTACAGTTTTCTAAAAATGATTTTCCAGCAAATTCCAAAACAAAAGAAAATTTTGTTTTGGAATTCAATGATGAATTTGAAAAAGATACAATCGATACCGAGAATTGGTTGCCGTTCTATTTGCCACAATGGAGTTCGAAAAAAATGTCCCAGCCACAATATGAAATAAAAAATGGTAATTTAGTTTTGCAAATAACCCAGGACCAAAAACCTTGGTGCCCCGAATTTAATGGAGACATAAAATGTTCTTCAATCCAAACAGGTGTTTTTTCTGGAGAAGTTGGAAGTTCCATTGGACAACACAAAGTAAGTCCAAATTGTTTGGTCAGAGAAAAGCAAAACGCAGCCAAAACCTATTTACCACAATATGGCTTTTTTGAAATTAGAGCCAAATCATTAGATACCCAATCGAATGTTGTGGCGTTGTGGATGATTGGATTTGAAGACAGCCCTGAGAAATCAGCTGAGATTTGCATCTTTGAAGTTAAAGGTTGTAACGTTCAGGAAAACAAAGCTAAAATTGGCTATGGAATTCATAAATTCAATGACCCAAAAATAAAAGAAGCCTTTTATGAAGATGATTTTGACATAGATGTTACCAAATTTCATATTTATTCAACTGAATGGACTCCTGAAAAAATAACTTTTTATATTGACAACCAAAAAATCAGAGAGATTAAACAATCTCCCAATTATCCGATGCAATTTATGTCAGGCATTTATGAAATCCCCACAGAAATAGAAGATGACAAAGAAAAAATCTACCCCAAGAACTTTGAAATAGATTATGTCCGAGGATATAAGCATGTCTAATTCCTTACTTTAATAACCAAAACCAATTTTATAAACCACACTTATTGAATATGCAAACCAACTACATCAACTCTCTTACACCAATGCGTGGCATAGCAGCCATTTGGGTTATGTTTTTCCACATGGATGTCATTATTTTTTACCGCGAATTTGGCACCCTCATTCCTCATGAAGCATCTGGAATCCTTGCCAAAGGGTATTTATGGGTCGATTTTTTCTTTTTGTTGAGTGGTTTTATCATTAGTCATGTGTATGGCGAAACTTTGACCAATCATTTTGGGAAATGGAAAACTATCAAAACATATTTGTGGGCGAGATTTAGCCGCATTTACCCATTACATCTTTTTACGCTACTGTTGCTCATTCCTTTTGTAGTTATATTTCCAATCATTTCACCAGCGGTTGTTGATGGGAGTTGGAAAACATTTATGTCTTGGTCTGCTTTGCCTAGTAATTTGTTGTTGCTTAATGCAATGAATCAACATACCTATTTGTCCTGGAATCTAGTGTCATGGTCAATTGGCGCCGAATGGTGGACCTATCTTGCGGCTTGTTTTATTATCCCCTTTGTTTTTAAGAAAAGTTGGTTGCAAAATGGAATTCTTGCGTTTATGGCAGTCGTTATTTTGGGCTTTATGGTATATTGGAAAGGCAGTCTGGATATTACCTTTGATTATGGCTGGGTTAGATGTGTGACTGAATTTAGTTTGGGAGCTGTTTTGTATCAGATATATCAGAAAGGATTAGGTAAAAATATGCTTTCAAAAAATATTTTCTTCCTTTTGGCACTTGTTTTTATAACAATGATTTTTCACTTTAGTTGGAACGATCTGTTTGTTATTCCAACTTTTTGTGTTTTATTATTGGCTACAGCCTACAATAACGGAACAATAAAAACAATTCTGGAAACAAGAATTTTCAAATACTTGGGAGACATTTCGTATTCCATCTACATGATGCATGGCGTTTGGTTTATGGTATTTTGGTATTGTTTGCCCTATTTAAAATCCAATTACGGGATTGAAACACTAACTCTTGAGATGAAAGTAATTTTTGTAACGCTGTTTTTGGGTTTGACATTGCTTAGTGCACATTTCACCTATCATTTTGTCGAAATCAAATCGAGAAAATTTTTGAAGAAAAGAATAAAAACGAAACAAGGTAACTTAGAAACTGCTCAATAATTTTGTTTAAAAACAGGTTTTAAAAATCATTACAAGTACCAACAAACAAAATTTCTGGTTTTGCGTAAACTCGCGTGACGGATAGAAGGAAGCTACCAAAGTAGCCTGGATAGCCCGACCGCAATAGGGAAAGGGGCGAATGAAGATAGTCTTTGTAAGCCCCTTTTACTATTGTGGTCACGCCCATATGATTTTAGAAGGCAAATTATTGAATTCTGATTGCAGATTTTTCATTGTGATAAAAGTATAGTATTTAATTTAGAAGTTTCCTATCTGAAAACTGTCAACTAAATTCTGTTATCTGAATTCTGTTAAGACTCGTTTATTCGTTCTTAAATTCTTATTTTTGCATTAAACTGATTTTTTCTATGCAAAAATATATAGAACAACTTAACGAGGCACAACGCGAACCTGTATTACAAAAGGATGGTCCTATGATTATTATTGCGGGTGCAGGCTCCGGAAAAACTCGTGTGCTTACCATCAGGATTGCTTATTTGATGCACCAAGGTGTTGACCCATTCAATATTTTGTCTCTTACCTTTACCAATAAGGCAGCGAGGGAGATGAAAAAACGTATCTCGGATATTGTTGGAGCCAGTGAAGCCAAAAATCTGTGGATGGGAACTTTTCACTCTGTTTTTGCTCGAATTTTACGTTCGGAAGCGGAGCATTTGGGTTATCCTTCAAACTTTACAATTTATGATTCTCAAGATTCATTACGCGCCATTTCAGGAATTATCAAGGAATTGCAATTGGATCGTGATGTGTACAAACCAAAACAGGTTTTGAGCAGAATTTCGAATTTTAAAAATAGCCTGATTACAGTAAAGGCCTATTTTAATGATCCCGATTTACAAGAGGCAGATGCGATGAGCAAAAAGCCTAGAATGGGTGAGATTTATCAACATTATGTGGATCGTTGTTTTAAATCCGGCGCGATGGATTTTGATGATTTACTATTAAAAACCAACGAATTACTAACTCGTTTCCCAGAAGTTTTAGCAAAATACCAAAACCGTTTTCGCTACCTCTTGGTGGATGAGTACCAGGATACGAACCATTCACAGTATTTGATTGTTCGCGCTTTGTCCGATAAATTTCAGAATATTTGTGTGGTAGGAGATGATGCGCAAAGTATTTATGCTTTTCGTGGTGCGAATATCAATAATATCTTGAACTTTCAGAAAGATTATGAAGGAGTAAAAACCTTTAGATTGGAACAAAATTACCGTTCGACCAAAAATATTGTGGAAGCGGCCAATACCATCATTGATAAAAATAAAGTAAAACTAGACAAGGTTGTTTGGACTGCCAATGAATTTGGGCCTAAAATAAAAGTACACCGCAGTATAACAGATAATGAAGAAGGACGTTTTGTGGCTAGTACAATTTGGGAACAAAAAATGACTAATCACTTGCATAATGGGGCATTTGCTGTTTTGTACCGTACCAATGCACAATCCCGTGCCATAGAGGATGCGTTACGAAAAAGAGATATTCCGTACCGAATTTATGGAGGTCTGTCTTTTTACCAAAGAAAAGAGGTAAAAGATGTGTTGTGTTACCTTCGATTGGTGATTAATCCAAAAGATGAGGAAGCTTTGATACGCGTTATCAATTATCCGGCTCGAGGAATTGGGAATACAACTATTGAAAAACTGACTATTGCGGCCAATCATTACAAGCGTTCAATTTTTGAAGTAATGCAAAACATTGAGCGAATTGACTTGAAACTGAATTCAGGAACCAAACAAAAATTACTTGATTTTGTTACTATGATTCAGAGTTTTCAGGTGATTAACGAAAATCAGGATGCTTTTTACCTTACCGATCATGTGGCCAAGAAGACCGGTTTGATTCAAGAATTAAAGAAAGATGCTACTCCCGAAGGAATGGCACGAATCCAGAATATAGAAGAGTTATTGAACGGAGTAAAAGATTTTACCGAAGGTCAAAAAGAGGTCGATGGCGCTCGCGGTGCTTTATCTGAATTTATGGAAGATGTGGCTCTTGCAACCGACTTGGACAAAGATACTAGCGATGAGGACCGTGTAGCTTTGATGACGATTCACTTGGCCAAAGGACTTGAGTTTCCTCATGTGTTTGTGGTAGGAATGGAGGAAGATTTGTTTCCAAGTGCGATGAGTATGAGCACTCGAAGTGAACTCGAGGAAGAACGTCGATTATTTTACGTAGCTTTAACTCGTGCGGAGCATCAGGCATATTTAACATATGCGCAATCACGTTACCGCTGGGGAAAATTGACGGACAGTGAGCCTTCGCGCTTTATTGAAGAAATTGATGGACAATACCTAGAATACCTTACACCAGCCGAAAGCAATTACCGTTTCAAACCAATGATTGATGGTGATATTTTTGGAGATGTGGATAAATCCAAATTGCGCTTGGCTAAACCGATTGGAAGTACACCACCAAAACACGTTGCAGATAACGAACCAAAGTCGGATATTAATTTACGGAAATTGAAACCGGTCTCTAGTGGCAGTTCAGCTGGAAGCGCTAATTTATTTGACAATACACTAGTTGCTGGAAATGTGGTAATGCACGAACGTTTTGGAAAAGGACAAGTAATCAATCTCGAAGGTGTTGGCGCCGATAAAAAAGCGGAAATCAAGTTTGAAGTTGGTGGTTTAAAAAAATTATTACTGCGTTTTGCAAAATTGGATATCATCGGTTAAGAAAAGAGAAAAAAGATGATAGAGAAAAAATTTCTAAACTCTTTTAAATTTAAACAAAAAATAACATGGCTCAGATAATAAAAATATATCCAGACAAACCAAGTGAAGCCGCTATTGCAAAAGTGGTAAAAGTACTTCAAGACGGAGGTTTGGTGATTTATCCAACTGACACAGTTTATGGATTGGGTTGTGATATCACCAATTCACGAGCTCTTGAAAAAATTGCTAAAATAAAAGGAGTAAAATTAGAAAAAGCCAACTTCTCGTTTATTTGCCACGATTTAAGCAACTTATCAGATTATGTAAAGCAAATAGATACTTCGACGTTTAAACTGCTAAAAAGAGCATTACCGGGGCCTTATACATTTATTTTGCCTGGTAATAATAATTTGCCTAAAGAGTTTAAAAAGAAAACAACTGTTGGTATCCGTGTTCCTGATAATTCAATTGTGTTAGAAATAGTTCGTCAACTTGGAAATCCAATTGTTTCAACATCCATTCGAGATGAAGATGAAGTAATCGAATACACAACCGATCCAGAGCTTATTTTTGAAAAATGGCAAAATTTGGTAGACTTAGTTATCGATGGAGGTTATGGCGATAATATTGGGTCAACTATTATCGATTTATCAGGAGATGAACCTATTGTAGTTAGAGAAGGTAAGGGAAGTCTTGATATCTTATAATTAAAATTTTACAAAAACAATAATTATTCATAAAAATATCGTTAATTAGTAAGATAATTAACTTCAATTTTATAATATGAAAAACATATTTGTACTATTTTCTTTGATCCTGACCATAAACTCCTTTTCTCAAAATATTAAGGGTAAAGTTTTCAATAACGATAAAACACCACTATCTGGTGCAAATATCTACTATAAAGGTACCACAATTTCAACTATTTCAGATGAAAATGGAAACTTCACATTGAATTATTATCCAAAATCAAATACTATCTTAGTAATAAGTTTTATGGGGTATCAAAGCCAATATTTTTCAAACTTTGATTCAAGCAAGGATCTTAATATAGAATTAATAGCCTCAAAAAACTCTTTAAAAGAAGTAGTCGTAAATAGAAAGGATGAATTTTCAAGAAAGCAAAAACTAAAAATATTTAGAGAACATTTTTTAGGAGCAACACCTAATGGTAAAGTTGCATTAATTGAAAATGAAGAAGATATCTATTTTAAATACGACAAGGAAAATTTTACTCTGAAAGCTTTTTCAGACAAACCTTTAATAATTATAAGCCCTTCTTTAGGTTATAAAATATACTATGAATTACAGAATTTTGAAGTTACATTTAATAATTTTAGTATCAATACAGATGATGTAGTTTTAAGTTATTATAAAGGATTAAGCCGCTTTGAAGAAATAAATAATTCAAATGAAATTCTAATTAATAGAAAAAAAGCATATCAAGGTTCTCAAATTCATTTTTTTAGCAATCTAGCAAATAATATTTGGAGCAGAGAGCAGTTTTTATTATTAAATGATGAGCAACAAGTGAATGCAAATAATTGCTTTAAAATATACAAACAAAAAGATTTTATAAAAGTAGTGGTAATAAAACAGTTAGGAGAAAATAAAAATAAAAACACTATTGCTTCTTACGATATTTTATTTGACAAAAAAGAGGAATCAAGTATTATTTTTGAAACAGATTCTTTTACTATTGATAGATATGGAAATAATTCTAACATAGAAAATATTATTTTTTCTGGAAAAATTTCAGAAGAAAAAGTAGGAGATATGCTGCCTCTTAATTATATGTCAGTTCCTGAAAAAATCATCCAATAACAAAACCTTAGTAAAGAACCCAAATTTATTTTTTTATGTAAATATTTAATTTGATAGTATAGAGAAGCTATAAAGATAGCACTTGATCACTTATTACAATTTATCTGAAAATGAATCAATTGTAAGTACAGAAGGCAAGATAAGTCTTGAAATTATTTAAAAAAATATTATTTTTTTTAAAGAAAAATTAATTAGATAACTTAGAATAAAAGTCTTATTTACTGAAATATTTAAGAAAATAACTTATTAAGAAACATTTATAGCAGTAATTCTTAATTTATATTAATTGGTTGCTAAAAAAAAAATTGGAGAAGCATAAAGCGGGACTTTCGTTCTGCTTTTTTTTGTGCTTATT
>NZ_DASTTN010000252.1:0-3564 GCF_035760125.1 Flavobacterium sp. | reverse complement strand
CTTGCTTTTTCATATCTAGATAATTATTGGTTTATTTCTTTTGAATTATAAAGATATAAAAATAATGTAAGTTTTTCGTGAGTTTATTTTATTTAACTATTTAATAGTCAGTAATTTTAAGTTTTAATAGTTGAATTTAGTTGTTTAGCAGTTTTTAAATTTAGAACACAAAAAAATCCTAGTCATAAACTAGGATTTTTTTTGTGGACTTTCCATTTGGAGTATGTGAGCCATATTTCTGATAAGATTGTCGTGTTTTTTTACAAATGGATTTTCTTCATCCCAAACATAGCCTGCGAGAACAGCACATATTTTTCTTTTTACATCTGGGTTTTCGGGTTGATGGAAAAATAGGGTTTGAAGGTTTCCGGTATACCACTCTTTTACGTAAGTGGTAAAAACGGCAATACCTCTTTTCATATATCCAGTAAATTCAGTTTCCCAATCTACAGTAATTCCCTGTGATTCTTTGAGGTATAGTTTGGCGGCAAGCATACCCGATTCGGTAGCAAATGCAACACCCGACGAAAATACGGGATCCAAAAACTCAGAGCTGTTCCCTGTAAGCGCAAAACCATCTCCGTACATTTTTTTGACAGATCGGGAGTAGTTTTCTAATTTGATAGGTTCAAATATAAAATCAACTCCTGCAAATCGTTTGATATAAAAATCAGAAAGCTGAATGGCATTTTTCAACGCTTCAGTATTGTCTTTATTAGCAGAAAGTGAATTGATAAAATCCGTTGGCCCTACAACGCCAAGGCTTGTATTGCCATTCGAAAAAGGAATAACCCATAACCAAACTTCGGTTTCGAGTATGTCAAATGAAATCATCGTTCCTTCCACTCCTTCCGGACGGTTGATATCGACAACATGCGTGAAAATAGAGGAATGTGGGTCTAATTTGGAAGGAGTGTCCAAGTCCAAAAGTCGTGGTAATACTCTACCATAACCACTAGAATCAATGATGAATTTAGCGTGAATTTCTTTTAGATTACCGTCTTTGTCTTTTACAACGGTAATCGAATTTTTTCCTTGAAAAGTAACCGAAACCACTTCCGACTCAAATTCTAAATCGATACCTTTCCGGATTACTTCTTGAGCCATGGTGTTGTCAAAATCGGCTCTGGGCACTTGCCAAGTCCAATCCCAACCTTCGGAAAATTTATTACTGAAATCAAAAACACAGATATCTTCTCCTCTTATAAATCGGGCTCCCAATTTTTTTTCAAAATTCATCGCATCCAAACATTCGAATAATTCCGCTTCCGCAAAATGATCCATAACTCTTGGAATAAGGCTTTCGCCTACAACTATTCGAGGGAATTTTGTTTTTTCTACAACCTTAATTTTGATTCCTTTTTTATGAAGATAAGAAGCAGAAACACATCCAGATGGTCCTGCTCCAATGATTAAAACATCTACGAATTCCTGTAACATTTATTTATTGCAATTAAAGTTTTTGTAAAGAGTGTGTCGTGATTTATAGCTTCGACTAGAAATACGCTGTGAGAGTGCAAAAATAAAGATTTATCGAGTTATAAAACTCTTTTTTTACATTTAATCAATGTGTGGCTCATTCCAATCATTTCATGCATTTCAGCTACTACAAATCCTGCTTTTTCAATTACTTTCAAAATGTCCTCTGAATGAAACATTTGGCTGTTTCCATTGGCAACTGCCGTAAAATATAAAGAAGTGGCATGTAAGCTATATGTTGATGCTTGAAATTTTTGCAAATCCCAAAACGTTTCCAAAATATAGAAACTGGCATCGTCTGTCATTGCTTCATAGGCTCGTCTGAAAAGACTGTAAACTTCTTCCAACGAAAAACAATCTATAAATTGACTCATCCAGATAATATCGGATCCTTTTGGGAATGGAATAGAATCATCCAATAAATTGGCGCCTATAGTAGAAATTCGATCTTCAAAACCTGCGTCCGCAATGTTTTTCTGTGCTACTTTGACCTGTCCCGGTAAATCCAATATGGTGATTTTTACTGTTGGGTCGTATTTGGCACATTGTAAAGAAAATTTTCCGGTATTGCCCCCAATATCCAAAAATGATTTGGGATTATTGTCAAATAAAATAGGCATAATTTCAGGAAAAGTATAATCGGAATAAAAATGATCAAAGTCAAACCAACTTTTTTTGATCTTTTCTGGCAATTCAGATAAACCAATATAAACGGTATCCCAATTTCCTAATTCTTTCAGTCCTTCCGGTTTTCCATTTACTATAGATTCTTCCAAATGATTTATTGCCAGATAATTTACATCTTGTGTGAAATCCATATTTACATTGGTCATTTTATCCCTTAATATAAAATAACCAGTTTTTGTGAGTATGAATTCATTGTCTTTCAAATAAACCATTTCCAAGCTTAAACCTGCTTCGAGTAAAACTTTTACGCCATAGACAGATAAGTTTAAGTCCGTGGCTATGGTTTCTATACTCGCTTTGTCTTTATTAAATAAGTATTCTAAAATACCCAAATTTCGAAGTGATTTTGCTGCTTGAAACATAATTGGGGCAAAAGCAATTTTTTGTGCGTCTAAATTCGCTTGAACAACATTTTTTTTGTCAGAACCAAAATCTTTCATTCTTTTTTTGTTATTTAAGAGGGCATTGTAAGTGCTTGTTAATATATTAGTTATGTTTGTTTTTCTGATTCGTAAAACAAAAAAAATATAGGTTTACTAATTTTAGCGATATTGTGCTACATTTGTTTATTCAAATTAACCACATTAAATTCTAAATAAAAATTAATTTTTGATATATTTAGTTGAAAAAATAATACAAATTGAATGAATACTATAAAGGAATTTTTAAGTCTAGAAGAGTTTGAATCTGTAATCTTTAATAATGACAAAATAAATATTAGCCAAGTTGTTTTAGATCGAGTTAATGAAAGTTTTGATTTTCTAAAAGAATTCTCAGTTAATAAAATCATTTACGGTGTAAATACCGGATTTGGGCCAATGGCTCAATATCGTATTAAAGATGAGGATCGTATACAATTGCAATATAATTTAATACGAAGTCATGCTTCTGGTACAGGAAAACCGTTGAATGCAACCTGTGTTAAAGCAGCGATTTTGGCTAGGCTTAATACACTTTCTTTAGGTAATTCTGGAGTTCATTCTTCAGTGATTCTATTGATGCAAGAATTAATCAATCGAGAAATTACTCCGTTAATATTTGAACATGGTGGAGTGGGAGCCAGTGGTGATTTAGTACAATTGGCACATTTGGCTTTGGTTCTTATTGGTGAAGGAGAGGTTTTTTATAAAGGGGAGAGAAGACCTACTGCAGCCGTTTTTGCCATAGAAAAACTGGAGCCTATTCAAGTTGAAATTAGAGAAGGATTGGCTTTGATGAATGGAACGTCTGTGATGACTGGAATTGGAGTTGTCAATGTGCATCATGCCCATAAATTATTGGACTGGTCAATTAAATTTTCTTGTGCTATCAATGAACTTGTACAAGCTTACGATGACCATTTTTCGGAAGAACTAAACGATACAAAGCGTCATAAAGGACAGAGAGAAGTAGCTTCGA
>NZ_DASTTN010000251.1:0-25394 GCF_035760125.1 Flavobacterium sp. | reverse complement strand
AAGTAATTGGGCCCTCTTTTTTGGATATTGCCAAAAAATATCCAATGAATGACAAAAACATCAACTATTTATCGGATAAAATTATTAAAGGAGGTTCTGGTGTTTGGGGCACAATACCCATGGCGGCCCATACTGCATTAAAAAAAGATGACGCTAAAAAAATTGCCAAATACATTCTATCATTGAATAAATAAATTGAAACCTACTTTATGGATCAAGACTTTAATAAAAATAAAGAACCAGAATCGGTTGTTCGAAGGGATTTTCTAAAAAAAGGTGTGCTGGCGACAGCTGCTTTTATGATTATTCCAAGACATGTCATGGGCAGAGGTTTTGTAGCTCCTAGTGACAGATTGTTAATTGCAAGTATTGGTGTTGGTGGAAAAGGAAGGTCAGATGTTGCTTCTTTTGAGAAAAGTGGACTTGCAAATGTAGCTTTTTTGTGTGATGTCGATACACGCAGAGCCGCTGATAGTGTAAAAGCTTTACCGAAAGCAAAATTTTACAAGGATTGGCGTGAAATGCTAGACAAAGAGCATAAAAATTTTGATGCCGTATCAGTTTCTACACCCGATCATAATCATGCTATTCAAGCCTTTTCTGCTATGCAGTTAGGCAAGCATGTTTATGTGCAGAAACCAATGGCACATGATATTTATGAGGCACATATGATGACTCAAGCGGCTGCTCGTTATAAAGTAGTAACACAAATGGGAAATCAAGGATCGTCCAATGATGGTACTAGGATTCTAAAAGAATGGTACGATGCAGATTTGATTGGAGATGTACATACGGTTTATGCGTGGACAGATAGACCTGTTTGGCCACAAGGAATTCCTTGGTCAACGGCAAAAACTGAAATTCCTAAGGAATTGGATTGGGATTTATGGCTTGGAACAGCTCCGAATAAAAATTATGTAGACAAATTAGTGCCATTCAATTGGCGAGGTTGGTGGGATTATGGAACTGGTGCATTAGGAGATATGGGATGTCATTTAATGGAAGCTCCATTCTCTGTTTTAAATCTAAAATATGCTAAAGATGTTCAGTGCAGTGTAGGCTCTGTCTATGTTGATGAATTCAAAAGAGGTTATTTCCCAGAAAGTTGCCCTCCTTCAAGTCATGTGGTATTAACATTTCCCAAAACAGATAAAACGAAAGGTGATATCAAAATGCATTGGATGGATGGCGGTATTCAACCAGAACGTCCAGAAGAATTAGGTGCAAACGAAATATTTGGTGATGGTGGGAATGGTACTTTATTCATTGGTACCAAAGGAAAAATGATTTGTGATACTTATAGTGAAAATCCAAGATTGTTACCTTTAAGTCGCAATGAAAATCTAAAAATTGCAGAGAAGTATCCTCGAGTAAAAGATGGTGCCAGTGGTCATCAAAAACAATGGATAGAAGGCTGTATTGCAGGATATGGCAAAAAAGAATTGAGTTCGCCTTTTGAAATTGCTGGTCCATTAACAGAAGCTTTATTAATGGCTAATCTTGCTGTAAGAGGGTATGATTTGCATAAAGAGGTATTAGGCGAAGATGTATTCCCAGGCCGTTCGGTTAAGCTTCTTTGGGATAATGATGCCAAGAAAGTAACTAATATAGATGATGTCAATCAATTTGTAAAACGTAATTATAGAGAAGGTTGGAAAAACCTAAGTTTTTAAAATAATAAAATTAAATAGTAAACACATGAAAAAAATAATAACAACAGTATTAGTATTCACTTTATTTCAAACCATGCAAGCTCAAAAAGGATTTAAACCCCTTTTTGATGGAAAAACAACAACAGGTTGGCATACTTATGGAAAAACTTCGGCTAGTTCTGGATGGAAAGTTGAAGATGGCGTATTGCATTTTGATCCAGAAGCCGCCAAAAATGGTCAAGGAGGAGATTTGGTAACTGATGCAGAATATGAAAATTTTCATTTAAAAGTGGACTGGAAAGTGGCACCAAATGCGAATAGTGGAATCATTTTTTATATAAATGAAAACGCGCAAAAATATAAAAACACCTATGAAACTGGTTTAGAAATGCAAGTTTTGGATAATGACGGTCATCCGGATGGAAAAATAACGAAACACCGAGCTGGAGATTTATATGATTTAATTCAAAGTAAATCGGAACCAGTGAAACCGGTTGGAGAATGGAATACTGCTGAAATTGTTTGTAAAAACGGAAAACTGACTTACGTTTTAAACGGAGTAATTGTTGTAGAAACTGTACTTTGGGATGATAATTTCAAAGCTTTGGTTGCAGGAAGTAAATTTGCTGCGTGGCCAGCTTTTGGAACGTTCAAAAAAGGAAAAATTGCTTTACAAGATCACGGCAATAACGTTTGGTATCGTAACATCATGATTAAAGAATGGAATACGATGGAAACGACAACTGGTTGCAAATAATAGCTCCAAACAAACTTAACCAAAAATCAACTTTACTTTATGAATACAACTATCCGCATTAAATTATCTGTAATGATGTTTCTGGAATTTTTTATCTGGGGGGCATGGTTTGTCACTCTTGGAACTTTTTTAGGAAACAATTTAAAAGCTTCTGGTTCAGAAACAGCAGCTGTTTTTTCTACCCAATCTTGGGGGGCCATCATTGCTCCTTTTATTATTGGTTTGATAGCAGATCGTTATTTTAATGCTGAGAAAATATTAGGTATTTTACATTTAGCAGGTGCATTTTTAATGTATCAAATGTATCAATCGACTGATGTTGGGGCGTTTTATGTCTATGTATTGAGTTATATGGTTTTGTATATGCCAACATTGGCTTTGGTAAATTCAGTGGCATTTAACCAAATGAAAGATCCGGAGAAAGAGTTTGCAAATATTAGAGTTTGGGGTACAATAGGTTGGATTTTAGCTGGATTGTCTATTAGTTTCTTGTTTCATTGGGATTCTGCAGAAGCTGTTTCTAATGGATTACTTAAAAACACATTCCTTTTGGCAGGAATTGCAGCTTTGGTTTTAGGGTTGTTAAGTTTTACATTGCCTAAAACACCACCGAAAGTTAGTGAAGGAAAAATCAAAATTGCAGATATTATTGGTCTAGATGCTTTAAAACTTTTAAAAGATAAGAATTTCTTGATATTTTTTATTTCATCGATTCTGATTTGTATTCCGTTGGCTTTTTATTATCAAAATGCACATCCGTTCCTGACATCCGCTGGGGTTGAAAATCCAACAGGAAAAATGGCAATAGGACAAATATCAGAAGCACTATTTTTATTATTCATTCCTGTATTTTTTGCACGCTTTGGATTCAAGAAAACAATTCTAGTGGGAATGCTTGCTTGGGCAGTTCGTTATGTTTTATTTGCTTATGGCAATGGTGATGAATTAAGTTTTATGCTTATTATTGGAATCGCTTTACACGGGATTTGTTATGATTTTTTCTTTGTTTCAGGACAAATTTATACCAATTCAAAAGCAGGAGAAAAATACAAAAGTGCCGCTCAAGGGTTGATAACATTAGCAACTTACGGTATTGGAATGTTAATTGGGTTTGCAGTCGCAGGCTGGATTACGGATAATTATAAAACGGTTGAAGGTGCAATCGATTGGCAAATGGTATGGATAATTCCTGCCGGAATTGCTTTTGCAGTATTCTTGATTTTTGCTCTTTTATTTCAAGACAAAAACAAAGCAGTAAATGAAATTTAAGTAATTTAAATATAGAAAAGATGAGTGCAAGTTTTGATAGAAGAACCGCTATAAAAGGCATTCTCGCAGGAACTGTTACTTTAGGAATTCCAACAAGTTTATCTGCTTTGGTTACTCCTAAAGAAGAATTAAAATTAGATTCTAATATGTTGAAAGGAAGAATTAATCATTCAGTAGCTCGTTGGTGTTTCAATGATTTTGATGTTGAAACGCTTTGTGTGGAAGCTAAAAAAATCGGAATTACAGGTATTGATTTGGTTGGCCCAAAAGATTGGCCAATACTTAAGAAACATAATCTTGTTTCCACTATGTGTAATGGTGCCGAATTAAATTTAGTGGATGGTTTTAATGATCCAAAATTTCATGATCAACTGATTAAGAATTATACGGAAATGATTCCTTTAGTTGCTGAAGCGGGCTACAAAAACTTGATTTGTTTTAGCGGAAGCAGAAGAGGAAAAACGGATGAAGAAGGCTGGAATAATTGTGTACTTGGGTTGCAAAAGTTAATTCCATTAGCTGAAAAACATAAAGTTACCTTGGTTATGGAATTATTGAACAGTAAGATTGATCATAAAGATTATCAATGTGATAAAACCTATTGGGGAGTGGAATTGGTGAAACGTATCAATTCGGAAAATTTTAAACTCCTTTATGATATTTACCATATGCAAATAGATGAAGGCGATGTTATTCGAACCATAAAAGAAAATCACAACTACATTGCACATTATCATACTGGTGGAGTTCCAGGGCGAAATGAAATTGATGAAACTCAAGAACTCAATTACAGTGCCATAATGAAAGCTATTGCTGATACTGGTTTTACAGGTTTTGTTGGGCAAGAGTTTATTCCTAAACAAAAAGATAAAATGGCCTCCCTAAAAAAGGCAATTACGATTTGTGATATTTAATTTTTAATCTAATAAAAAGTAAAAACAATGATAAAGAGAAGAGATTTTATAATTAATAGCGGTTTGGCTTTAGGTGCATTGGCAATTGCTCCTTCCCTAGCCTTTTCAATTAAACCGAAAAATATTGGTCTTCAATTGTACACTTTGCGAGAAGCATTTTCTAAAGACGTAAAAGGAGTTTTGGAACATGTCGCTAAGTCTGGGTATAAAGAAGTTGAAACGTATGGATATTCAGCTGAAAAAGGATTTTTTGGCACTTCTCCAAAAGATTTCAAAAAGATACTTACTGATAATGGACTAAAAGCGACAAGTGGTCATTATGATTTTAAATCATTTATAAAAGATGGTAATGTCGATTTTCTGAAATCATCTATTGAATGCGCTAATATATTAGGAAGTGAATATGTGGTCGTTCCTTGGTTAGAAGAAAGTTTAAGAAGTAAGTTAGATGACTACAAACAAATAGCACAAAAAATAAACGAAGCAGCTGCTTTATGTAAACAATCTGGATTGAAATTGGCTTATCATAACCATGATTTTGAGTTTATGAAATATGGTAATCAATGTGGATATGATATTTTATTGCAAGAAACTGATAAAAAATTAGTTGATTTTGAATTGGATTTATATTGGGCAGTTCGCTCAGGAAATGATCCTTTGCAATTATTCAAAACTAATCCTGGACGATTTACGATGTGGCATGTAAAAGATATGGATAAATCCAAAGTGGAATGGAATACGGAAATTGGTGAAGGAAGCATCAACTTTAAAGCCATTTTTGCAGAAGCTAAGCTTTCGGGAATGCAACACTTTTTTGTAGAACAAGAAACTAATTATTCTCCAAATCCAACCGATTCTATTAAAACAAGTTGGGAATATGTATCAAAGAATTTAATTTAAACTTATTTTGACATAAAAAAAGGGCTTTCTTACTAGAATAGTAATGAAAGCCTTTTTTTATATATGATTGCATCGTTATTTTGTAATAATAAATGTATTTTTCTTTTGATTTATTTTTGTTCTATTATTTTATTTCTCAATTTCATAAATGGTTTTTCAACAGACCAGTTTAGTAAATATGCACCAAGAAGGCATGTTATAATACAGATTACGAGCATCAAATTACTATTTATCTTAAAATCTGTTAAAAGTTGATGTGTTATGTGTATTATTCCTTTGTGGGTTAGGTAAATTGCATAAGAAAGCGTCGCAATAAATGTTGTTAGTTTTGAATTCCATTTGAATAAAAAACTACTTGGACAGATTGCTCCGATGACCATAAAACCATATCCAATTGCAATTAATGGAAAACCAAAAACTGAGGAATAGTAAGATTGTGTGTCTTCACATAAAAAATAAGCCCCTATTAAGACGAATAAACTGAGAATCAAAAAATGATCTCCGAAATTGGATATTTTAGACCAAATGTTTGGTAAAAACTGATAAATTCCTGCAATTGAAACTCCAACTAAAAGCCCATCCAAACGGTTGTAAGTTGGATAATAAATGTATTTGTACCAATACATCCAATTATTCTCGTCATTAATTTTTGGAAGGTATAATTGGTCAAAACTATATATACGAATTGAAAACCCAAATAGAAATAAAGCAATAATTAACCAATAGGATTTGTTGAACAATTTTGAAAACTGTAGCAAAATCAAAATAATAGGTAGGAATAAATAAAAATGTTCTTCTACGCAAAGAGACCAAGCATGTGAAAATGTACCAAAGTCTTTTAGATTTAGCCCTAAATTCTGAGTAAAAGTCAAAAACTTCCAAACAGGAGGTAAAGCTTCTTTTTCTCGATAAATAGGAAAACAATAATAAAGCGCAACAGTTATCCAAAATGCAGGAAGAATTCTAAAAAATCGTTTTAAGAAAAACAACTTAAATGAAATAACTTTTCCTTCTTTGATTTGTCCAAAGAGTTGGGAAGAAATTAAAAATCCGCTTAAAACAAAAAACAAATCCACTCCAGTCCAACCAAATTTAGCAAAACTTGGCAACCATTCGGGTTGTCCCCCACTAAGAATAAAATAATGAAATAGAAAAACAAATATAATTGCAAATGCTCTTAAATGGTCTAGTCCATAAAGTTTTTTGTGACGGTTGGTGTCAAATCTTTCTGTCAATACTATGCTTATTAATGTGGGAGGCTTTTTTTTATTGTTCTAGGGAAAAATTATATTACTATTGTTTTGCAACCTCATTACTAAAAACATAGAAATCCTTATTTACTTCTACTTTTTCAATTTTTGAAGAATTGGTAAATTCACTCCAGTCTGCCTTTGGGTTCAAAGTAACTTCTGTTCCGTTTAGAGCAACCTTTAAAGGCATGTTAAAACCAGAAACAATATTTGTCCAACGGTATTTCAAAGTGTTGTCTTGAAAAGTATATTCTAATGTTGGAATTCTAATGTCTCTTAAATATTGATTAAAAAACGGATTCAAATCCATACCAACTTGTTGGCTTAGATAATCTTCAATTTGTTTGGTAGTCACCGTTTGATGATAGAAGGTACTGTTTAAGCCTCTCAAAATAATTCTCCATTTTGCATCGTCATTTACCAGTTGGCGTAATGTGTGTAACATATTTGAGCCTTTAGGGTACAT
This sequence comes from Flavobacterium sp., assembly GCF_035760125.1. Classification (GTDB taxonomy): domain Bacteria; phylum Bacteroidota; class Bacteroidia; order Flavobacteriales; family Flavobacteriaceae; genus Flavobacterium. The sequence continues at coordinate 18,186 of NZ_DASTTN010000251.1, read as the reverse complement.
ATCACCAGAACCTTCATTGTTTACGTCATAATGACCAATAATTGGAATGTCATTTTTAATATTTTTTCTTACGCCTCTTTCATACTCAAAACCTGCCTCCTTTCCATAATAGTATTCTACAAAAAGACTTTCGGAATAATTGGTGAAACTCTCGTGAATCCACATATCGGCAATGTCTTTATAAGTAATATTATTAGCAAACCACTCGTGTCCTGATTCATGCACAATAATAAAGTCAAATTTTAATCCCCAGCCCGTTCCACTCAAATCGCGTCCCAAATAACCATTTTGGTAACCATTTCCATAAGTCACGCTACTTTGATGTTCCATTCCAAGATAAGGAACTTCAACAAGTTTGTAACTATCTTCATAGAAAGGATAAGGTCCGAACCAATATTCAAAAGCTTTCAGCATTCTTGGGACTTCTTTGAATTGTTCTTTGGCTTTGCCTAAATTATCTTTCAAAACATAGTAAGTACAGTCTAAATCACCTTTTTCTCCTTTGTATTTCTCTGAAAAAGTCACGTAATCACCAATATTGATATTTACTCCATAATTGTTGATCGGATTTTTTACAACCCAAGTATACGTTTTTGTACCGTCTTTTAGTGTTTTTACATTTTGCAAACGACCATTGGAGACATCCATTAATTTTCCTGGGACATTCACACTAATTTTCATTCCTTCAACCTCATCATACATATGATCTTTGTTTGGCCACCAAACACTGGCTCCTAATCCTTGACAGGAAGATGCTATAAAATCTTTTCCATTATTATCTTTTTTCCAAGTTAATCCTCCATCCCACGGTGGTCTAACAGCTACTTTTGGTTTACCGTTATAAAACACTTTTACTTCTTTTATTGCACCTATATTTTGTACAGAAGCTAGTGTTATGAAAAAGACATTGTCTTCTCTTTTGTATTGTAATGCAACTCCATCTTGCGTCACTTTGGTAATTTTCATCGGATTTTGCAAGTCAATTTGCATAACTTTATAAGGCTGTAAAACTTTATATTGAATAGTGTTAGATCCTGTAATTGTGCTGTCTGCAGGATTTACTTTTATATCCAAGGAATAATGTTTTACATCCCACCAAACTCGCTCCTTGGTGATACTACCTCTTAAAGAATCTTGTCGAGTAAAAAGAATTTCAGACTTACCAAGTAGTCCTTGTGCAGTTGCTCCATTATAAGCGAATAGAGCAAAAAAGAGAATGCCGAAATGTTTTTTCATACATTTTTAATTTTTGAAGAATAGGTATTTAAACTAATATTATGTTGCAACAAATGTAAACATTCAAATGTAAATTGGAACTATTTTCAATTTTCTAACTTTATAAAAATATTGTTTTCTTAAATTACTTGCCTAATTTTAGCAAAGCATTAAGTTAAAATCCTAATTATGAATAGTAACCGTTTATTTTATTTTGTGTTTTTTTGCTATTCAATTGTGATTCATTCACAAACAATTCCAATATACAAAAGAATGAATGTGCCAATAATCGATGGTGATTTATCCGATTGGAAAAATCCCTTCATCGGACCATTTGTTAAGCATAATTCTGGAGAAAAAGGTGCTCAAGAGACTTATGTTTCTCTTTCATGGGATTCTCAAAATCTTTATTTAGCATATCGCTGTGGCGATTCTAAAATTGTTGGATCAACAAGAAAACATGATTATCCCATTTTTGACAGAGATGATTTAGTTGAAATTTTTATTGATGCAGATGGAGACAGTCAAAATTATCTTGAAATTGGCGTGAATGCTTTTTCAACGAATTATGATATGCTAATTAATTGTGTATCGTCTGATTGTGGAGGATGGAAAACGGATATTTCTTTGGATATTTCACAAATGGAAACGGTTAGTAAAATAGATAAAGACGGTTTTTGTGTGGAAATTAAACTCCCATTTTCCAGTTTATCCACAATTAAAAATAGTGGTTTTTTAATCCCAACGATAAACACAAAGTGGAGAGGAAATATTTTTAGGATTGATTATGGAAAAGAAACTGATTATTTAGCAATTTCTGCATATAATGGTTCGCAATTTGGCTTTCATCAGCCAGAACAATTTAAAACTTTTGAGTTTAAAGATGTTTTCAATAAATGAAAGTAAGGTTTGCTTTTAATTCTAAAGATAAATAAGAAAGCCTCAAAAGTTGACTTAACTATTGAGGCTTATTTATTAGAACTATGGCTATTATTTCTGACGGCTTTTTAAAACATCAACTACATCATTCAATTGAAATCCTTTTGCTTGCAGTAGGATTAAATAATGAAATAGTAAATCTGCACTTTCACTCAAGAATAAATCATCGTTGTCATCTTTGGCCTCAATTACCACTTCAACTGCTTCTTCACCTACTTTTTGAGCAATTTTGTTGATTCCCAATTTGAATAAAGATGCTACGTAACTTTTTTCAGAATCAGCATTTTCTCTTCTGGTTTTGATAGTGTTTTCCAGGTTCGAAATAAAACCATATTCTTGTTTATTTTCCGTTGCCCAACAAGTATCAGTTCCTTTGTGGCACGTTGGTCCCACAGGTTGTACTTGAATTAACAATGTATCGTTATCACAGTCATTTTTGATATCAACCAAATTTAAGAAGTTACCGCTTTCTTCACCTTTTGTCCAAAGTCTTTGCTTAGAACGGCTGTAGAAAGTCACCTTTTGGGTATCGATTGTTTTTTGATATGCTTCGGCATTCATGTAGCCCAGCATCAAAACGTTTTTGGTTTCACTGTCTTGTATGATGGCAGGAATTAATCCGTGTGCGCTTTTTGAAAAATCTATGTTCATTTTTATAATTTAATGATTACTTCGTCCGTTCGCCTTTCAGGCTCGGGTGAAAATTAAAAGATTGAAAGATTATCTAATCCGATTTTCTTTTATCTTTTTTCTAAATTCTAACTTCTATATTGTTATTTTTTAATTCTTTTTTCAAGGCTTTGATTTCAATTTCCTTAAAATGAAATACACTTGCGGCCAATGCTGCATCTGCTTTTCCATCAATAAAAGTATCTACAAAATGTTGCATATTGCCAGCTCCGCCAGAAGCTATTATCGGAATATTAACCAATTGAGATAATTTTGCCAAAGCTTCATTAGCAAATCCATTTTTGGTTCCATCGTGATTCATTGAGGTAAAAAGGATTTCTCCAGCTCCTCTTTCCTCTACTTCTTTTGCCCAATCAAACAAATTCATCTCAGTTGGAACTTTTCCACCTACTAAATGCACGATCCATTCTCCATCAATTTGTTTGGCATCTATGGCGACAACCACACATTGACTTCCAAATTTTTGTGCCAAATCATTAATCAACTGCGGATTTTTTACCGCCGATGAATTAATTGAAACCTTATCGGCCCCATTTTGAAGCAAAACTTCTACGTCTTCAACTGCCGAAATTCCACCACCCACAGTAAACGGAATATTAATCGTTGCCGCTACTTTTCGAACTAAATCAACCAAAGTTCTCCTTCTCTCTTCGGTTGCCGAAATATCCAGGAAAACCAATTCATCAGCACCTTCATCTGAATAGATTTTGGCCAATTCGACAGGATCACCGGCATCACGCAAATCTACGAAATTAACACCTTTCACGGTTCTTCCGTTTTTTATATCGAGACAGGGTATTATTCTTTTTGTTAACATCTTTTTTAATGTGTCAATTTGAGAACTTGAGAATTAGATAATTTTTAAGTTTCGCATAAAATTACCTAATTGACTAATTTTCTCATTATCTAATTATAAAATCCTCTAATTGTTTCAACGAAATTCTTCCTTCGTAAATGGCTTTTCCAATAATTGTTCCTTCACAACCTAATTCCGCCAGTTTAGGTAATTCATCAAATGTAGAAATTCCTCCAGAGGCGATTAATTTTATGCCATTAGCTTCTGTTAGGATTTTGGCATACAAATCAAAACTTGGACCTTCCAACATTCCGTCTTTGGCAATATCGGTACAAATTACGTACTGAATTCCTTTATTTTGATAATCTTGAATAAATGGCACTAAGTCCTCATCAGAATCTTCCAGCCAACCTGAAACGGCTACTTTTTCGTTATTCGCATCAGCTCCTAAAATAATTTTGTCTGAACCATACTCTACAATCCATTTCTCGAAAATAGCTCTATTTTTTACAGCGATACTTCCACCAGTTATTTGGTTGGCACCTGATTCAAAAGCAATTTTCAAGTCAGAATCAGCTTTTAAACCACCACCAAAATCAATTTTCAATTTGGTTTGTGAAGCGATTTGTTCTAATATTTTATAATTAACAATCTTGCTTGATTTAGCTCCATCCAAATCAACCAAGTGTAAATATTCAATTCCGTGGGCTTCAAATGATTTGGCCACTTCCAAAGGATTTTCATTGTATATGATTTTGGTATTGTAATCGCCTTTGGATAAACGAACACATTTTCCTTCGATGATGTCTATTGCGGGTATTATTCTCATTTTATTTGTCATTGCGAGGAACGTAGCAATCTCATTCCGCTGATTTTTAATATTACTATTGAAATTTATAACTTCAAAAAGTTTCCAAGGATTTTCTCTCCGACATCACCACTTTTTTCCGGGTGAAATTGTGTTCCGTAGAAATTATCATTTTCTAAGGCCGATGAATATTCCAAGTCGTAATTAGTTGTGGCAATGGTTTCTTTGCAAATTGAGGCATAAAAACTATGAACCAAATACATATATTCGTTCTCGGCAATTCCTTTAAACAAATCTGATTTTAGGTTATAAATGTTATTCCAACCCATTTGTGGCACTTTTACTTTTGAGGAAAATTTAATCACATCTACATCAAAAATGCCCAATCCTTCTGTATTTCCTTCCTCAGAAGAATTGCACATCAATTGCATACCCAAACAAATTCCGAATACGGGTTGTTTCAGCGTTGGAATCAAAGTATCAAGACCGCTTTGTTTTAGCATTTTCATCGCGTAACTTGCCTCGCCCACTCCAGGGAAAATTACTTTATCGGCTGCTTTTATTTCTTCAGGATCGTTGCTCAAAATCGCTTTATATCCCAATCTCTCGATAGCAAACATAATGCTTTGAATGTTTCCTGCTCCGTAATTTATGATTACTATTTTCATTTTCTTAAGTAGTATAATGGGCTATCATTTTATTTACCAATCCTTCATTATTGAAAAACATAACTTCGATCGCCATTTTATTCATAATAGATTTGTAATATAAAGCCACTGAATTAACACCCGATGTAACTTCTATAAGTTCAAAATGTAAATCGGGAAACTTAGTTAGGGCTTTATTCCAATACTCTCTAACTGATTCTTTTCCGAAAAGAGAACCAATTTCTATTCCTGCAGCCAATTTTATCATTGGTGTAGTAATCTCGATATCTTCAGAATAATGTTGCATTATATTTTCCAAATCATGAGAATTCCAAGATTCAATCCATTCTTTAGCAAATTTTTGTGCATCCATGATTTTTATTATTAAAGCATTCCTTTTGTTGAAGGCAAAATCATCTTCTCTGTATCGCGTTTTACGGCTACTTTTATCGCTTTCGCAAAAGCTTTAAAGATGGCTTCAATTTTGTGATGTTCGTTGGTTCCTTCTGCTTTGATGTTGATATTGGCTTTGGCACCATCTGAAAATGATTTAAAGAAATGATAAAACATCTCTGTTGGCATTTTACCCACCATTTCACGTTTGAATTCGGTTTCCCAAACCAACCAGTTTCTACCTCCAAAATCAATGGCTACCTGCGATAAGCAGTCGTCCATTGGCAAACAAAAACCATAACGCTCTATTCCTAATTTATTCCCTAATGCTTTTGCAAAAACTTCTCCCAATGCAATTGCAGTATCTTCAATCGTGTGGTGTTCATCAACTTCTAAATCGCCTTTTACCAAAATTTCCAAGTCCATTTGTCCGTGACGGGCAATTTGGTCTAACATATGGTCAAAAAACGCAATACCGGTTTCGATTTTACTTTTTCCTGTTCCGTCCAAGTTTAGGTTGATATAAATATCTGTTTCATTGGTTTTTCTTGTGATCGATGCCGAACGCGCTTCAAGTTTTAAAAACTCATAGATGGCTTTCCAATCAGTAGATTGCAAGACGATAACTTCGTCTAGTTCTTCTTTTTTACTTGAGATTTCTGCTACTCCTAAATCATCTTCTGATTTCATAAAAATAGCTTTAGCACCTAAGTTTTTGGCCAATTCAACATCGGTCAAACGATCTCCTAAAACAAATGAATTGGCTAAATCGTAGTCGGGATTGTCAATGTATTTGGTCAGCATTCCAGTTCTTGGCTTACGAGTTGGTGCATTGTCTTCCGGGAAAGAACGATCCACAAAAATATCATCAAAAAGAACACCTTCGTTTTCAAAAGCTCTCAAAATAAAGTTTTGCGTAGGCCAAAAAGTATCTTCGGGAAAACTGTCGGTTCCCAATCCATCCTGATTAGTAACCATAACCAATTCATAATCCATTTCTTTGGCGATTTTTGCCAAATATTGAAATGTTTTTGGATAAAATTCCAATTTATCTAAACTGTCTAATTGATATCCTTCCGGTTCTAATACAATCGTTCCGTCACGATCTATAAAAAGTACTTTCTTCATTTTCTTAAGCTATTAATGCCTCAATTAATTTTTTATTTTCTTCTTCTGTTCCAATAGTCAAACGCAAACAATTATCACATAACGGCTGAGTTGTTCTATTGCGGATTACAATTCCTTTCGCGATTAAATCATCGTATCTTTTGTTGGCATTATCTACTTTAACCAAGATGAAATTAGCCTCAGTAGGATATATTTTCTCAACATATTTTACATCAAGTAAAACTTTAAGTAATTCTTCTCTTTGGCTTATAATTGCTTTGATTTCTGATTTTATCGCATTGGTATTGTCTAATCTTTCTAAAGCTCTTCTTTGAGTTAACTCGTTTACATTATAAGGTGGTTTTATTTTGTTTAAAACCGAAATTATTTCTGCGGAAGCATAACAAATTCCCAATCGGATTCCGGCCAAACCATATGCTTTTGAAAGTGTCTGTGTGATAATCAAATTTGGATATTGATCAATTTTTTGCAACCAGCTTTCTTTTTCTGAAAAATCAATATATGCTTCGTCAATAACAATCAAACCATTAAAGTGCTCCAATAAAGTCGTAACACTTTCTTCTGAAAAAGAATTCCCGGTTGGGTTATTGGGCGAACAAAGAAAAATCATTTTAGTATTGTCATCAATTGCTTTAAAGATTTTTTCAATTTGAGGTTGAAAATCGGTTGAAAGCAGGACTTCTCTATTTTCTACAGCATTGATATTAGCCAATACTCCGTACATTCCGTATGTAGGTGGTAAAGTAATTACATTGTCAATTTTTGGCTCGCAAAAAGCTCTAAAAATCAAATCTAGAACCTCATCGCTACCATTTCCTAACAACATTTGGTTAGGATTTACTTTGTGTTGTTTCGCTAATATGCTTTTTACCGATGCCTGTTGCGGGTCAGGATAACGATTTACGCCACTATTGTAAGGGTTTTCATTGGCATCCAAAAAAACCATATCGGCGGTGTCAAAATCCTCAAATTCATCTCTCGCTGACGAATAAGGCTTTAAAACCTTGACATTGTCACGAACTAAACTATCTAAACTAAAACTATTTGTCATTTTCAAGGGCTTTTAATCGTAAGGTAACTGCATTTTTGTGGGCTTGTAATCCCTCGGCTTCGGCCATTATTTCTATAGCTGAACCAATATTTTGTATTCCTTTTTTAGAAATTTTTTGAAAAGTCATTGATTTGGTAAAACTATCAAGGTTCACTCCGCTATAATTTTTGGCATAACCATTCGTAGGCAAGGTGTGATTAGTTCCCGAAGCGTAATCTCCCGCACTTTCCGGAGTATAGTTTCCAATGAAAACTGAACCTGCGTTGCCAATATTGTTTACATAAAAATCTTCATCTTTAGTACAAATGATAAAGTGTTCCGGGCCGTATTCGTCGATTAATTCTAAAGCAATTTTATCATTTTCAACATAAATCAATTTCGAATTGGTAATGGCTTTCTCTGCTATGGCTTTTCTTGGAAGAGCATCCATTTGAGATTGAATTTCTTTTTCTACTTCATCAATTAATTCTTTTGAAGTAGAAACCAAAATCACTTGGCTGTCTGTTCCGTGTTCTGCTTGAGATAGTAAATCGGAAGCGACAAAGGCTGCATTGGCTGTATCATCGGCAACAATCAATAATTCGGAAGGTCCTGCCGGCATATCGATGGCTACACCAAATTGAGTTGCCAATTGTTTGGCTACAGTTACAAATTGGTTTCCTGGACCAAATATTTTATACACTTTTGGGATAGTAACAGTTCCAAAAGTCATCCCAGCAATGGCTTGAATACCGCCTACTTTCAAAATTTTGGTTACACCACACAAATAAGCAGCATACAAAATGGCTGGATTGATATTCCCATTTTTATCTGGAGGCGAACACAGTACGATTTCGCTACAACCTGCAAGATTAGCAGGTACAGCCAGCATCAATACAGTTGAAAATAAAGGAGCAGTTCCGCCGGGAATATATAAACCAATTTTTTGGATTGGTCTTTTTTCCTGCCAACAGTTTACACCCTCAATAGTTTCTACTACAACGCGGTTCGTTTTTTGGGCAGCGTGGAATTTTTCAATATTTGATTTTGCCAATTGAATAGCTTCTTTTAACTCTTTAGAGATAGTAGCGATTGCAGTTGCTATTTCGGTTTGGGAAACTTCTAAATCAGGTACTGAAACCCCATCAAAAAGAGACGTATATTTTGCAACAGCAAAATCACCTTTTGCCTGTACTTCCTTGAAAATCCCTTTTACAGTTGCTTCAATATCATCAACTGTTTTAGTTGGTCTTTCTAAAATAGCTGACCAAGTTTCTGGTTTTGGGTTGTATATTTTATTCATTTTTTTATGCTTTATGCTATAAGCTGTAAGCTTTAAGCAATTTAAATAACTTCTAGTCTTAGTAAGAAAGCTTACGGCTTATTGCCTAAAGCTTACAGCTTCTAAAGTACCATTTTTTCGATTGGACAAACTAAAATTCCTTCGGCACCAACTTCTTTCAAGCGGTCGATTACTTCCCAAAAAGTGTCTTTGTCAATTACCGAGTGTACACTACTCCATCCTTCTTGCGCCAATGGCAAAACGGTTAAACTTCGCAATACAGGAAGGATCTTTCCAACTGCATCAATTTTGTCATTTGGAATATTCATCAGAATGTATTTCGATTTTCTTGCTCTTAATACTGATTCAATTCTAAATTTTAATGTATTAATTATTTTTTGAGATTCAGGGCTTACTTTTGGAGAAACCGCTAATACCGCTTCACTTTTAAAAATAACCTCAACTTCCTTTAAATTATTTTTAAACAAAGTACTTCCGCTAGAAACAATATCGACAATTGCATCTGCTAAGCCTATATTTGGTGCAATTTCTACCGAACCGGATATTTGGTGAATATCAACTGTTATTCCTTTAGAACTGAAAAAATCAATTACAGTATTAGGATAAGAAGTTGCTATTCGCATCCCTTCTAAATCTTGAATGGATTTGTAATCGAATGCTTTAGGGACCGCTACAGATACTTTGCATTTTGAAAATCCTAATTTTTGAATTACTTCAATATTTTTTCCTTTTTCAACCAATAAATTATCTCCAACAATAGCAATGTCGACTACTCCGTCGATTAAATATTGAGGAATATCTGAATTTCGTAAATACAAAACCTCTAAAGGAAAATTCGAAGCCTCTGCTTTTAATTGATCTATTCCATTATCGATTGAGATGCCTGCATCTTTTAGGATTTGGATGCTTTCTTCGTTTAAACGTCCTGATTTTTGAATTGCAATTTTAAGTGTACTCATTTTTAGTTTTTTAGTTTGTAGTTTAAATTAATGCTTGAGTACAAAGAATAGGTAATAAAAAACCCGTTTGATGTACTCAAACGGGTTTAGATTATTGTGATTTACACGCATACCATTAACACATCGCTTGAGAGCAATTATGAGAATGATGATGATGTAATTGAATTGATAACATAACTTTATAAAATTAGATAACTCTTTGTTTCTTTTGCAAATATAGAGGATAAATCAATTACAATCCAATTTTTATTTTAACGTTTCAATAATTATTTGTTAAATTAAAAAACTCAAAATGAATGGGTTTGTTGAATTATCACAAAAAGAATTAATCTTAGAAAGCATTTTAAATTAAAATCACAAAACACCTGCCAATACTGTTTTTTATGCAGTATTAACAGGTGTTTAACCAACCTTAAAATAATTATTAGTAAGCTACTAATTTAAAACTGCTTCCAAAGAAGGTCCCGCAGCGACTAAACGTTTTCCTTCTTCAGTATCAGTATATTGTTCGAAATTTTTAATGTAACGTTCTGATAAATCTTTTGCTTTGCTTTCCCATTCATCAGTATTTTTATAAGTATCTCTTGGATCAAGGATTCCTTCACTAACATTTGTTAATGCAGTTGGGATAGTTAGGTTTAAGAAAGGAACAGTTTTTGTTTCTGCAGCATCGATCTCACTGTTGATAATTGCATCAATGATTGCTCTTGTGTTTTTAAGAGAAATTCTTTTTCCTGTTCCATTCCAACCTGTATTTACTAAATATGCTTTTGCTCCGTGTTCTTTCATTTTTCCAATTAATGTTTTAGAATACATTGTTGGGTGTAATGTTAGGAAAGCTTCACCAAATGCTGGAGAGAAAGAAGGTTCTGGAGAAGTAATTCCTCTTTCAGTTCCTGCTAATTTTGAAGTATATCCACATAAGAAGTGATATTGAGCTTGATCTTCATCTAAGATAGATACTGGAGGCAATACTCCAAATGCATCAGCAGAAAGATAAATGATTTTGCTTGCATGTCCAGCTTTAGATGGCAACACAATTTTATTGATATGATAAATTGGGTAAGAAACTCTAGAGTTTTCAGTTATTGAGTGATCGTAATAATCAATTTCTCCGTACTCGTCAACAATTACATTTTCTAATAACGCATCTCTTTTAATAGCTCTCCAGATGTCTGGTTCATTTTCTTCTGATAAATCAATTACTTTGGCATAACAACCTCCTTCATAGTTAAATACTCCATTGTTATCCCATCCGTGCTCATCATCACCAATTAGGTATCTTTTTGGGTCTGCAGAAAGTGTTGTTTTTCCTGTTCCTGAAAGCCCGAAGAATACCGCAACATCTCCTTTTTCACCAACGTTGGCAGAACAGTGCATAGAAGCCATCCCTTTTAATGGTAAATAGTAGTTCATCATAGAGAACATACCTTTTTTCATTTCACCTCCGTACCAAGTTCCTCCAATAATTTGAATTTTTTCAGTAAGGTTAAAAACTACGAAGTTTTCAGAGTTTAATCCTTGTTCTCTCCAATTTGGATTTACTGTTTTTGAACCGTTCATTACAATGAAATCAGGTTGTCCAAAGTTTTCCAACTCATAATTTGAAGGTCTGATAAACATATTGGTTACAAAGTGAGCCTGCCAAGCAACTTCCATTACGAAACGAACTTTAAGTCTTGTGTCAGCATTTGTTCCGCAAAATGCATCAACTACGTATAATTTTGGAGAAGTTGAAAGTTGTTTTAGAACTAGTCCTTTCAATTCATCATAAATTCCTTGAGTTGTTGGGAAATTTACTTTGTCATCCCAGTAGATGGTGTCTTTTGAAACGGAGTCTTTAACAATGTATCTGTCTTTAGGAGAACGTCCAGTAAAAACTCCTGTTTTTACTGCAACTGCACCTGTATCAGTTAAAGCACCTTTTTCATATCCTTTTCTTTTATTAGAAACTTCTGCTTTGAATAATTCTTCATAAGAAGGGTTGTATACAACTTCATGGTATCCTGTGATTCCTAAATTGTGTAATTCCTGAATAATTTTGATGTTTTTCATGGTTTTTTATTTATGTAATTTGATGTGTTAATTTCTTTATCAAATGTACTCTAGCTATCAAAGAAAAAAACTGATTTTTATCATGTTTGTCAAAAAAATATACGCAAACGTTTTCGCTTTCGTGTTGTTTTACAAGGAGTTATGAATATTTGTTTTAAGTGTTACTAATTTTTGTTAACGAGTTGATTCTTAGTATTGAAGTAAGTCAAAACTGATTTTTATCATATTAAGATAACAAAATTATTAATTTATTTACATCATTATTCACAACTAAAATATAATATTATGTTTGATTGGTTTAAAATATTATTTACTCCGACTGAGACACCGGAGATGACACAATCTTTAATTGTATTGTTCATGGCAATCAGTATTGGTTTTTTTGCAGGAAAACTCAAAATAGGCAGTGTTTCGCTTGGGGTATCTGCGGTAATGTTTGTAGGTCTTTATATAGGTCATTTAGGCTTCAGTATGGATGCTGAATTGATTCAATTCGTGCGAGAATTTGGTTTGATACTGTTTGTATACGGAATTGGTATCCAAGTTGGACCTAGTTTTTTTTCTTCTTTCAAAAAGGAAGGTTTAATTTTTAATGCTTTGGGAGTTGGAACTGTCTTTTTGGGTGGAATTATTGCCTATTTAATTCATTTGATTGTCAATGTGAAAATTGAAAATGCAGTTGGATTAATGTCGGGTTCAGTGACAAATACGCCTGGACTAGGAGCTGCCAAATCGACTTTGATTGAAATTCAAAAGCAATTGAATCTTCCTGTGGATCACTTTGCAGATCCTGCCATTGCTTATGCCATTACATATCCCATTGGTGTTTTTGGAATTATATTGATCATAATTTTAGTCAAAAATATTTTAAAGATTGACTTATCAAATGAAGTTATTTTACTTAATGAAAAAAATAAAGACTCTGAAAATAAAATCGTTCGTCAAAAATGCAGAGTAACACAGCCGAATATTGTAGGAAAAACAATTCGCCAAGTATTTAAGGAATTCCACATTGACGACGTGATTATTTCCAGACAAAAGCAAAGCGGAACCAAAGAGGTATTTTCACCTTCATTAGATTCTATAATAAAAGAGAAAGATGTTTTGATGGTTGTGGCTAAGCAAAAAGACATTAATAAATTTATTGATATTGTTGGAAAAGTATCAACGGATTTATTCATTGAATCTGAAGATGATGTTACAACCAAAATCCTTAGTGTAACTAAAAAAACAGCGACTCATAAAACATTAGCACAATTGGATTTATACAATCAATTTGGTTTAAAAGTTACTCGTGTAGTTCGTTCTGGATTAGAAATTTTAGCACAGCCTACATTGGAGCTTTATTATGGAGATACCTTATTGGTAGTAGGCAGTAAAGAAGCAATTCAAGAAGCGGAAAATATTATTGGGAATTCCAAAAAAATACTTTTGGAACCCGATTTTCTTTCACTTTTCGGCGGGTTGATTTTTGGGGTTATCATAGGTTCAATTCCGATAATGATTCCTTCTCTGCCTGTTCCGTTAAAATTAGGATTGGCCGCTGGTCCCCTTTTGGCCGCATTATTTATCAGTAGATATGGCGGAGTTGGTGTAATTCATTCGTATATCAATAACGGAGCAATTCATTTCATGAAAGATTTCGGAATTTGTTTATTCTTCGAAGCTGTTGGGATTAAAGCCGGTCATGGTTTTTATGACAATTTTGTGGCAAATGACGGATGGATGTGGATCTATTATGGTTGTTATATCACTTTTGTGCCATTAATCATATTGGTATTAATTAGCCGATTTGTATTTAAACTTAATTTTTATCAAATGGTTGGTATTATGAGTGGCTCCTATACAGATCCTGCTGCATTGGCTTTTAGTACCAAATATTTAGATTCTGATATACCCAACCAATCATACGCAACAGTCTATCCGTTAGTAACCATCAGTAGAATATTGGTAGCACAGCTTCTTATTTTGCTCTTTGCTAGTTGATCTTTAATTTATTTCCATAAAAAAAGGATGTCTAATTGCGGACATCCTTTTTGTTTTTCAATTTATAGTTTCTTCATTAATACTCCAAAAGTGCTTTTAATTCGGTTTCAAACCTGCTTTTTGGCAAATATTGATCTTCCAATGCCTTTGTAAACGGAATTGGAGAATCCAAACTCGCCACACGTTTTACAGGCGCATCTAAGTATTCAAAACAATTTTCCATAATCAAAGCCGAAATATCGCTGGCAACGCCACCAAACATAGAATCTTCTTGATAAATAATCACTTTTCCTGTCTTTTTAACTGACGTGTAAATAGCTTCGGTATCCAAAGGTTGAAGTGTTCTTAAATCCAATACATCAGCTTTTATTTCAGGATTTTTGTCTAATGTTTCCAAAGCCCAGTGTACTGCGGCCCCAAAAGAGATAATGGTGACATCATTTCCTTCTTTTAGCAAAGCGGCTTTTCCTAATGGAATAGTGTAATAATCGGTTGGGACGTCTTGCGACAAACTTCTGTATAATTGTTTGTGTTCAAAGAAAAGCACCGGATTTGGGTCGTTGATTGAAGCATTCAGCAAACCTTTGACATCATAAGGAAAAGCTGGATAAACCACTTTTAAACCTGGAGTTTTTGTAAACCAGGCTTCATTGGTTTGGGAATGAAAAGGTCCCGCCTGAGTTCCGCCACCACAAGGCATACGAACCACGACATCGGCTTTCTCCAACCAGCGGTAATGTGATTTGGCCAATAAATTCACAATTGGATTGAATCCAGTGGATACAAAATCGGCAAATTGCATTTCGACAATAGCTTTATATCCATTTATGGACAATCCCATTGCTGTTGAAACTACTGCGCTTTCGCAAATGGGTGTGTTCCGAACACGGTCTTTGCCAAATTGAGCCACAAAACCATCCGTTATTTTGAAAGCACCTCCATATTCGGCAATATCCTGTCCCATGATAACCGACTTTTCATGTCGTTCCATTGATTGACGTAAACTACCGGAAATAGCATCTATAAAGCGGATATTCTCTACTTCTGCATTCGGATGGAACTCTTCATGGATATAGGGTTGGTAAACATCATTTAATTCTCCTTCGTAAGTGGGAACTATTTCTGGTTCGGCATTGGCCATAGCCCAACTTTCGTCAAT
Source organism: Flavobacterium sp. (assembly GCF_035760125.1). GTDB lineage: Bacteria > Bacteroidota > Bacteroidia > Flavobacteriales > Flavobacteriaceae > Flavobacterium. Next base: position 3,078 of record NZ_DASTTN010000251.1, on the reverse strand, counting down.
ATCTTTTTTGATTTCGTGTTGTATTTCGTCATCATGCTCTTTGGTAAGAATACCGTTTTGGTATAAAAAGCTTCTGTAATTGTCCACAGGGTCTTTTGCAGCCCATAAATCCATTAATTCCTGGGGAACATATTTAGTGCCACTCGCCTCTTCATGACCTCGCATTCTGAATGTTTTGAATTCCAATAAAATTGGACGTGGATTCTCAGCAATCGATGCTTTTAATTCTGTTAATAGATTAAATACTTCCAAAATATTATTCCCGTCAACAATATGACTTTCGATTCCATAACCTATTCCTTTGTCGGCAAGGTTTTCACAACGATATTGTTCATTGGTAGGAGTCGAGAAACCGTAACCGTTATTTTCAATTATAAAAAGAACAGGCAAATCCCAAACTGCTGCGATATTCAAGGCTTCATGAAAATCACCTTCACTTGTAGCGCCTTCCCCGGTAAAAACAGCTGTTACTTTTCCGTTTTTCTGTAATTTATTGGCCAATGCTATTCCATCGGCAACACCCAGTTGAGGTCCCAGATGCGAAATCATTCCGATAATTTTATAAAGCTGTGTTCCAAAGTGAAAACTTCGGTCCCTACCTTTTGTAAAACCATTGGCTTTGCCTTGCCATTGAGAAAATAAACGATGCAATGGAATGTCTCTTCCTGTAAATACACCTAAGTTACGGTGCATCGGCAGAATGTATTCATCGGTGTCCAAAACAGCGGTAATACCTACTGAAATGGCTTCTTGCCCTATACCGGAAAACCATTTGGATACTTTTCCCTGTCTAATAAGGATTAACATTTTTTCCTCTACCAGTCTCGGCTTCAGAATTCTTTTATATAGATTTAATAAGGTTTCGTTAGAAAGATCTTTTTTATCAAAATTCATTTTTAGTAGTATTTGGTGAATATTTCAAAGATAAATAAATATAACAGTTTAAATCAAAAATGTTATATTATTTTAAAATGTCATTAATTTTTAAAATAACTTATCTATTTTATTTTTTATCTTTGTGCTTACGAAGTTTTAGAACTTCTAAAGTATTAAATACATACATAATATGCAAAACATTCCTAGTGTTGACTTGCGTGATTTCCTTTCGGACGACCCGAAACGTAAACAAAAATTTGTAAATGAAATCGGAAGTGCATTCGAAGATATAGGCTTCGTAGCGCTCAAAGGGCATTTTTTAAACGATCAATTAGTTGATGAATTGTATGGCGAAATCAGGAATTTCTTTTCCTTGCCATTAGAAACAAAACACAGCTATGAAATTCCTGGAATTGGTGGGCAAAGAGGTTATGTTTCTTTTGGAAAAGAACATGCCAAAGGTCGTAAAGAAGGGGATTTGAAAGAGTTTTGGCATTTTGGACAGTATGTGGAAAAAGATTCCAAATATGCTTCAGAATATCCAGATAATGTTGAGGTAAAAGAATTACCACGTTTTAATGTTGTAGGTAAAGAAGCTTACCAAATGCTTGAAAAAACAGGTGTTTATGTGTTGAGAGCTTTGGCTTTGCATCTTGGATTGGACGAATTTTATTTTGACGAATACGCCAAAGACGGGAATTCAATCTTAAGACCTATTCACTACCCTCCTATTACATCTGAGCCTGAGAATGCTATTAGGGCAGCAGCTCATGGTGACATTAATTTGATTACTTTGTTGATGGGAGCTCAAGGTAAAGGATTACAAGTTCAAAACCATAATGGTGATTGGATTGATGCCGTTGCAGAACCGGATGAATTGGTAATCAATGTAGGTGATATGTTATCGCGTCATACCAATAACAAACTAAAATCTACAATTCATCAAGTAGTTAATCCACCTAGAGAATTATGGGGAACATCTCGTTATTCTATTCCGTTTTTTATGCACCCAGTAAGTGATATGAAATTAAACTGTTTAGAAAACTGTATAGATGCTGAAAATCCTAAGAAATTTGAGGATATTACTGCAGGGGATTATTTATACGAACGCCTAGTTGACTTAGGTTTAATTAAGAAGTAAGAAATAAAATTCCAAAACTGAAATTCCAAATTCCAATGATACACTTTTGGAATTTGGAATTTGGTTTTTTATAATTTAGAAAATATGGATTTACAAGACCAATTAAAGAATCTTTTTCCAGATCACGAAATGTCTCCTGAAGAGGCAATTGAAAAAGAAGTGCATGAATTATATGTTCAAAAAGAACCAATGATCTGCAAATTCGAAAAAAGAAAAGGAAAAGCCACCACTATAATTGAAGGATACGAAGGAACTGACGAAGATTTCAAAATTCTGGCCAAGGAAATTAAAACCAAATTGAGTGTTGGCGGAAGTTTCAAGGACGATTCCATTATCATTCAAGGGGATTACCGCGATAAAATAATGACTATTTTAAAAGAAAAAGGTTTTAAAGTAAAACGTGTTGGAGGATAATTTAAAGTAAGCAGTTTGCAGATTTTAGTATTAAACCTTAAACTTTTAAATCCTTAAGCAAAAAACGATGGCTATTCAACAATCCGAATTAATACTCAATCCTGACGGGAGTGTGTATCATCTTAATTTGAAACCCGAACACATTGCTCACGATATTATTTTTGTGGGTGACCAAGATCGAGTGGCAAAAATCACCAAACATTTTGATTCTATTGAATTTTCTACCCAAAAAAGAGAATTCAAAACTCAAACAGGTATATACAAGGGTAAACGCTTAACGGTGATGTCTACTGGAATTGGGCCTGATAATATTGATATTGTTATCAACGAACTGGATGCACTTGTCAATATCGATTTGGAAACCAGAAAGCCAAAAGAAAAACTAACCTCATTAAACATTATTCGAATAGGAACTTCAGGTTCTTTACATGCCGATATTCCTGTGGATAGTTTTGTTATGTCTCAATTTGGTTTGGGGCTTGATAATATGCTTCGTTCTTATTTGGTTGATGCTGTTTCTAATGTGAAGATGGAAAACGCATTTATTGAACACACCAATTGGGATTTGAAAAAAGGAAGGCCTATTGTTGTTTCTTGTTCTTCGGTATTAGAAAAAAGAATAGAAAGCGATAGAATGCACAAAGGAA